>CAYMYR010000063.1:0-15488 GCA_964394715.1 uncultured Smithella sp. | reverse complement strand
CGAAATGACAAGAAGTTGAAACACTTGACTGTCAAGGTTACGACACCGCAGGTATTATGCAAGGGTCTAAAAGAAATAAGGGGCGAAAGTCTGATGACTTTCGCCCCTTATTTCATTGTATGAATGCGCCTTGCGGCTGTTATGGGGAAACCAGACGCCGTGTTGAAAGATCGTAGGGTGCCACGGGAATAATTCCGTTCAGCCCCGTGGGGTCAGTGAAAAACTTAAGCGCGGCGGACCAGGCATAATATTCCTGAACGCCCAGAGTTCCCGGGTCACGATCCAGACGGGCGTCCATCAGATTGCCCGCATCTATCTCCGTTCCACCGAAAAGCTTCGGATGCAGCGATATACCAAGCGCCGTCAGCAAATTCTGTATACTGGGCGTGAGCAGCATGTCCATCGTGTATTTGTCGATGACAACAGGATAAAGCGGAGTCGTTCCTTTCGCAATGGGCGTCGTGCCCCCCGTGCATTGATAATCATCCCAGTCATAGTGCCCTGCGGCGCTTACTATTGTGCCCGTATAGGTGCATTTGAGACCCGAGATACTGGAAAAATACGCAATATATTGTGGAAAGAGCAACTGATAAGCCATGATCGTCGCATCAAACTTACAAAGGTCCCACACCTCATTGCCGTCGAGATACACCTTGAGCAGCGGATAACCGGGCAGTAGCGGATCCTGGGTATCGTCCGTGGTGATCCCGAGGGGAACGATCGCGAAAAGATCGGCAAAAGCGATTTGCTGATTTTCCTGGAAAGTGCCCCTGATGACACCGT
Organism: uncultured Smithella sp.; assembly: GCA_964394715.1. Classification (GTDB taxonomy): domain Bacteria; phylum Desulfobacterota; class Syntrophia; order Syntrophales; family Smithellaceae; genus UBA8904. Next base: position 14,705 of record CAYMYR010000063.1, on the reverse strand, counting down.
TGGCAAATGCGCCGATTGTCGGAATGCCGGTTTCCGTTCCCACGTATCGTACGGAATCGGCAAGCAGGTTCCCCAGGCCAAACTCCCGGGCGCTTCCGGGATCATCAAGATCAAGGCTCGATGTTGCAACAATGGTCGACAGGCTGGTGTTCAACGACGGCAGAGCCAGTATATCGTTGATTTGATCGTTCATGTTATCCACCATCGCATTGATCAGGAGGTTCCCGGCAATGTTGTCATTGATGGTGTGATTGGTAAGCGTGGGGGCTTCATCGAGCCTTTTCTGCGTCATATTCACGCGAAAATCGAGTTGGGCCAGGTTGGTTCCGTTTGCGCCGGCACAGATGATATAGGAGGTGTGGCTGCCGTTGACAACCGGGATGACCGTGTTTGTCATGCGATGTTCATGTCCCGAAGCAATGATGTCAATGCCGGTAATATTCTCGGCCAGTTTAATATCGTCGCCCGACGGGGTTCCGTTGGGATCAATAACCCCTGAGTGTGAAAGGGCGATGACAACGTGGACTCCCTCCGTGTTGCGCAGTGCGTCCACTTTCCCCTGGATGAATGCCTTCACATCGGCGTTTTCGTAATCGCTTTTGAAAGTGACCGGCGGCGCGTTGGGGGCGTAAGCATCAGCTGTCTTGCCCATGAGGCCGATCACACCCACCTTCAGACCGTTTGAGTAAGTTTTAACATAATAGTCATTGATAATCACAGAGCCGCTGAGTGCCTGGAGATCATCATCATCCGTTCCGGCAATACCGTCAAACACGGTATTGGTGGCAATGATCGGGATGGAAAAGCCGCCTGTTGAAGCGCGTGCCCGGTTGATCATAAGGGCCAGCTTTTTCGGTCCGTAATCAAACTCATGGTTTCCCAGGGTAATGAGGTCGTACCCCATTGTATTGATAAACCGAAAAGGCGCCGGATCTGTGTTCCACAGCATATCGTAAGCGGTACCCATATTATAATCACCGCTGTCCACAAGGAGCACCAATGCGCCGCTTAAGAGCCTGTCAATTTTTACCTGGTTGATTTTTGCGGCCAGCCTTGCCCAGCCGCCCTGTACGGTATCATCGCCCGTGCTGCCCGGGGTATAATCATTGAACGATCCGACACCGGACACGGTATCGTGCATATCCGTGGTTTGCAGCAGGGTCATCCTGACGATCTCATCCTCCGGCTCCGGCAGAAACCAGAAAGGAGTATCACCGCTGCTGGAACAGCCGGTGATAAGAAACGTCAGAGCAATCAATCCAACAAAGAAGATTTGACGCCATAGCTTTGATATCTTTTTCATAGGGCCTCCCGGGAAAGAACTGAAACAGAAAAATTAATGGCAACGATTCACTATCTTTGCGATAGCACTAAAAAATTTTAACACGATACCGTGAATACCTCAAGAAGGTTATTTCCCGGTTTTGGCATGTGCGGCACGATAGGAGCTTCTCACCAGTGGTCCGGATTCTACATATTCAAAACCTTTTGAAAAGGCAATCTCCCTGAATTCTGCAAATTCATCGGGATGATAGTACCTTGCGACCGGCCAGTGTTTGAGTGTCGGCTGCTGATACTGCCCGATAGTCAGGCGCCGGCAGGAAACGGCTGCGAGATCATCCATCAGACGCAGAATATCCGCCTTTTCTTCGCCGAAGCCCAGCATGAATCCGCTTTTGGAAATCATCCCTGTATTTGCAATACAGGAAAGCCATTCCAGAGAACAATGATAATTCCCTTGAGGACGCAGGCGGCCAAATAACGGCTCGACGACTTCCATATTGTGATTGATCACATCGGGACCGGAGGCGGTCACTTTTTCCAGCGCCTCGCGACTGCCCTGAAAATCGGGAATCAGGACTTCGATTTTGCAGTCAGGCTCGGATTGGCGAAGCCCTGTAATGGCCCGGGCAAAGACACTGGCGCCCCCATCGGACAGGTCATCGCGCGTTACGGATGTGATAACGACATAATTCAACTTCATCTGCCGCACGGCGGCGATTAAATTTTCAACTTCTTTCGGGTCCGGTTTTTGAGGCACGCCGTGAGTAACATTGCAGTAAAGGCAGTTTCTTGTGCACACATTCCCGAGAATTAAAAAGGTGGCAGTGCCGCTTGCAAAACATTCCGCCATGTTGGGACAGGCCGCTTCCTGACAGACGGTGTGCAGTTTCAGACCGGCAAGAGTTGACCGGATTTTATGGCCTCCGTCGGCGTAAGGCGGCCGTACTTTCAGCCAGGAAGGCTTTCGTAAAAACGGCATTTTTTGTTGTTGTCTATCCATCGCCGAATTCCGTAAAGACCCGGTTCAACCGTATTCATTGATCAATGTCTTACCAATATCATCCATCATCCGCGTTCAAACGCGTTTTTTGGAAACCAGTTCTGCAAAATATTCAAATGAACGGTTGTAGGTTTTCTCCGCATCCTTCGGAAAAAAACAACCAGGCAACTGCCTTTTGACCAAATGATACGAAACGCAATCACAGCATACACCCTTGCGGCTGCAAGGTTCGTAGGAACAATTGCAGATCTTTAGATTTTTGTCCTTTTTGCATTCCATCAGGCGTTCTCCAAACAAGGTCTGCTTGTTCACCTTTTCCAGCAAACATCGGGTTTGCGCGCGGCGAGCACTTCGTCCAGACGGCTGACGGGCGTGGAAAGCGGCGCGTCCTTCACCCGCTGCGGGTTTTCTTTGGCTTCCCGGGCGATGGAGATCATTGCTTCACAGAAAGCGTCAAGCGTTTCCCTGCTTTCCGTTTCGGTAGGTTCAATCATGATGGCTTCGTGCACAATGAGCGGAAAATAGATCGTCGGCGGGTGATATCCAAAGTCAATCAGCCGCTTGGCTATATCACTGGTATGCACACCGTTTTGCTCAACCTGCCTGCTGCCGGAAAAGACGCACTCATGCATGCAGGTGCGGTCATAGGGAAGATCAAAATACGGCTTTAATTTTTCTTTGATGTAATTGGCGTTGAGCACGGCCATTTCCGTGGCTCGTGCAAGTCCTTCGGCACCAAGCGACCGGATGTAAGCGTAGGCCTTGACAATCACATTGAAGTTTCCGTAGAAAGCCCGCACCCGGCCGATGGAATCGGGAAAATGATCCGACCAGCCGTAGCCGGAATCGCTCTTGACTATCCGGGGCACCGGAAGAAAATCCACCAGTGCCGCGCTCACGCCCACCGGACCGCTGCCCGGACCTCCTCCGCCGTGAGGTGTGGAAAAGGTTTTGTGCAGATTGAGTTGAATGACATCAAAACCCAGGTCTCCCGGCCTTGTTTTGCCTAAAAAGGCGTTGGCGTTGGCACCGTCACCATAGAGTAAACCACCCTTGCCGTGAACGATGGCTGCCACTTTCTCGATATTGCGTTCAAACAGGCCCAGCGTATTGGGGTTGGTGAGCATCAGAGCAGCTACATCCTGCGTCATCAGCGATTCCAGATGTTCAAGGTCAACGCCGCCTTCCGGGTTGGACCGCAGAGTAATTGTCTCAAACCCGCACAGTGCTCCGGACGCGGGGTTGGTCCCGTGAGCGGCATCGGGAATCAGAATCAGATGCCGCTTTTCGCCTTTTTTCTCAAAATACTTTTTGATCATCATGACGCCGGTGAGTTCTCCGTGCGCGCCGGCCGCCGGCTGCAGGGTGAACTCAGCCATGCCGAAAATACTGCTCAACAGTTTCTGCATGTCATGCATCAGCTCCAGATTCCCCTGCGCAAAAGCATCCGGGGCTTCGGGATGCAAGCCGGTGAATCCGGGCATGGCCGCGACATTTTCGTTAATTTTCGGATTGTACTTCATCGTGCAGGAACCGAGCGGATAAAAACCCAGATCCAGGCCGAAGTTTCGCCGCGACAGATTGGTGTAATGCCGCACCAGGTCGATTTCGGCCACTTCCGGCAAATCCAGGTCATCGCGCAGGTATTTCCCGCCAATGACATTCGCTATATCAACGACCGGCACATCACTTGCGGATACATTTGCCGCGCTGCGCCCGGGCCTGCTAATTTCAAAAATTAATTCCATGAATGAACCTCTTATTTAATGATCTCGATCACCCGATCCATATCGTTTTTGGAGAGCATTTCCGTTACGCAAAAGAGCAGCGTGTTTGCAAGCTCCGGATAATCTTTCTGAAGATCGTAGGCGCCGGTGATCCCTTCCGCCTGAAGCTTTTCATTGACGGCTCTTGCATCAGGACAGCGCAGGGTAAATTCGTTGTACACAGGAGCGGAGAATACTTCTTGCCATCCGGCAAGCTGCAAAAGGCCGTTTCTCAAGTATTGCGCCTTGCAAACATTGAGCGCTGCAAGTTTGCCGAGATTTTTCCCCAGCGCGGCCAGATACACACCGGCTGCCAGCGCACAGAGCGCTTCGTTTGAGCAGATGTTGGACGTGGCCTTCTCCCGGCGGATATGCTGCTCGCGGGTCTGCAGCGTCAGGACAAATCCTCTTTTTCCGTTTTTATCGACGGTTGCACCGGCCAGCCTTCCGGGGATACGGCGCATATACTTTTCGCGCGCGGCGAAGATTCCCAGGTATGGACCTCCGTAATTGACCGGATTGCCGAAGCTCTGACCTTCGCCGACCACGAAATCCGCGCCGCAGGCGCCCGCGGGTTTTAAAATGCCCAGGGAGGTGCCCTCGGTAAACACGGCAATCAGCAGAGCGCCGCTTTTGTGTGCCGCGTCCGCGATGGGTTCGATGTCTTCAATGCATCCGAAAAAATTGGGGCTCTGCACCATAACGGCGGCGACGCTTTCATCAAGCGCGCTTTGCAGGCCTGATAAATCCAGCTGGCCCGAATCCGTACAGGGAGCCTCGGCGATTGTATAGCCGTTCGCCCAGCAATAGGTCTTGAGAACCTGACGGTATTGAGGATGGACAGAACGGGCAACCACAATTTTTGAACGGTTGGACATCTTGGCGGACAGCACAGCCGCTTCCGCCGAAGACGAGGCTCCGTCATACATGGAGGCGTTGGCAATCTCCGTTCCCGTCAGACGGGCGATCATGGTCTGGTATTCGTAGATTGCCTGCAGAATGCCCTGACTGATTTCCGCCTGATAAGGGGTATAGGCCGTGTAGAATTCGGCCCGTCCTACAATGTGTCCGACAACCGCCGGAATGAAATGCGCATAGGCCCCCGCGCCGGTGAGCGTTAAACGGGGTATCCTGTTTTTCCCGCTGATCGCCTGCATCATCCCGAATACTTCCTGCTCCGACAGAGAAGCCGGCACATCGGGTATCCGGTGCAAACGGAATTTTTCCGGAATATCGGCAAACAGCGCCTCTATGCTTTTCACGCCGATTGCCGCCTGCATTTGATTGATATCGTCAGAGGTGTGCGGGCAATAATCCATTTCTTCTAATGTTTCTCCTCCTGGATCAATCTGTCATAGTCGGCGGCGCCAAGCAGAGATGTCATTTCGTTCGGGTTTTCCAGCTTCAATTTCGCGATCCAACCCTCTCCAAAGGCGTCACGGTTGATGAGTTCGGGTGTTTCTTCGAGCGCTTGATTGACCGCGATCACTTCACCGCTTACCGGCGCGTAAACATCAGACACAGATTTGACGGATTCGACCACGGCAACCGGTTCTCCCTGCGCAACTTTCTTCCCGACGGCGGGAAGCTCCACAAACACGATATCCGTGAGCATTTCCTGGGCGTAATCCGTAATGCCGATCATGGCCGTGCCGTCGCCGTTGTCTTTAACCCATTCATGATCTTTGGAATACAATCTGTCTGCAGGGCTTGTTTTGGACATGTCAAATCTCCTTGGAAAAATTATTTTATCTTTTATAGAAAAAGTCCGGCATTCACCGGGCTCTGAACCTCTGATTTATTGATTGCGCATGATTTCACGCGGTTTATTTTATTTCGGCCTTTTATAAAAAGGAAGATTGACCACTCTGGCCGCACTTTCCGTATCCCGAATGACAACGGAGACTTCCGTGTCCGGCACGGCAAATGCTGTATCGATCAATGCAAGAGCAACCGCCTTATTCAATGTCGGCGCAAAGGTGCCGGATGTCACCAGGCCGATTTCTTTTGCGCCGTTTTTGACAGCATAGCCGTGTCGCGCGATTCCGCGTCCGGTCATTTCCAGACCGGCAATTTTTTTCTCAATGCCGCGGTCCCGTAGAGAAACGAGGGCGGATTTACCGGCAAAATTTTTGTTCCAATCCACCAGCCAGCCGTAAGGAACTTCCAGCGGGCTCATGTCCTGCGTCATGTCCTGGCCGTTGAGCATCATGCCGGCTTCCAGGCGCAGGGTGTCCCGGGCACCCAGACCGGCCGGTTTCATGCCGGAAGTCCGGCCTGCGTCCATCATGGCGTCCCAGATCAGGCTGATTTTTTCAGCCGCGGCATAAATCTCAAAACCATCTTCCCCGGTATAGCCGCTTCGGGAAATGATTGCGGGAATGCCCGCCACCGGGGATTGGACAAAATGATAAAAACGAATACCCTTTAAATCAGAACCTGCAAGGGTCTGCAGAATTTCTTCAGCGCGGGGTCCCTGCAAATCCAGTTTGCCGGTTTTCCCGCTGATATCTTCCATCCGGCAGTTAAACTTTTTCTCCTTCAGGATCTCTTCGATCCTATAAAAATCCGTCTCGCGGGTGGTCGCATTGGTCACAAGCATGTAAAAATCTTCTGCCATTTTATACACGGTCAAATCGTCGATGATGCCACCCCGGTCGTTGAGCAGAGCGGAAAGTTTGACCTGGCCGGTTTTCTGCCCCGAAAGATCACGGGTCAGGACGAACTGGAGAAGATCGGCGGCCTGCGGCCCCCTGACTTCGATTTCTCCCATGTGGCAAATATCAAAAAGAGCGGCGGCGGTACGGGTTGCCTTATGCTCCTCTATCACATTCGTGTATTGCACGGGCATGGCCCAGCCGCCAAAATCAATGATTTTAGCCCCCAGGGCAGCATGTTTTTCGTATAAAGGGGTTTTTTTCATGAATAATATTGTGTTCCTGAATAATAAATAGTCTATTTAAAAAGCTTTTCAATCAGCGCCTGCTTGTTTTTCGGGTAATAAAGATTGCCCTCATAATCCACGATGAGTTTTCCGTCGAGATGATCGATCTCATGCTGCACAACACGGGCGGTGTAGTCCAGATAACGCTTGCTGATTTTTTCACCTTTTTCGTTCAATGCGCGGACTTTGATTTCGGGAAAGCGGCTGACTTCAATTTGAATATCCGGACAGGACAGGCACCCCTCCGCCGCAGTCGCTTTTTCGCCCCGCGCCTGGGTGATGCGGGGATTCACCAGCACATCGTAGTCATCCGGACTCATCTTTTTTTTCTTGTTTTCCACGTTTTTATTCCGGAATATGATCACCCTTTTGTTGATGCCGATTTGCGGTGCCGCAAGCCCGGATGCGTCATCGCGGCAGGTGAACGAATCCACCAGCGCCTGGATTTCCTTTTTTGCTTCCTGATCCAGCGGCGTTTTGAATTCAATCGATTTTTTTCTCAGAACCGAGGTATCAGCTTCGTTGACACCTTCATCATTCCAAAGGGTTAAGACTCTTTTGGGGGCCATGTTGTTCACCGGTTTGCCAAATTTTCTTTGGCCTATAACATCTATCGATTCTTATTTCAAGTAAACGACGCTTGCATATTGGCTTCATCTTTTGTTAAACAGTAAAATCTTTATTTTATTATGAAGAAAGATTATGGATTGAGCTGTGATTAATCAAATAGTTACCCTGGCCTCAAAGCGTCAGTTTGCCCGTGCATTGAAATTTGAAGGCGGAGCCATCCCGGTTTTACCCCCCTGTGATGATGCTGTCTCGCGGCTGCTTTATATTCACATCCCCTTCTGCGAGGAACTTTGTCCGTATTGCTCCTTTCATCGTGTCCGCCTGGATGAAGACCTGGCCATCAAATATCATGCCGCCCTGCGGCGAGAAATGGCCCTGTACCGGCAAAAAGGCTACCGTTTTTCAGGCATTTATGTAGGCGGCGGCACACCGACCGTGCTCATAGACGAGCTGGCCCGCACCCTGCAGGTGGCCCGGGAGATGTTTCCCGTTAAGTCCATCTCGGCGGAAACGAACCCGAATCACCTGACAGATGCCAATATCAGTATCCTGAAGCAGGCAGGCGTCAACCGCCTTTCCGTGGGAGTACAGACCTTCGACGATAATCTGCTGAAAAAAACAGCCCGCTATGATAAATACGGTTCCGGCAAAGAAATTGCCGACCGTCTCAGCAGATTCACGGGGCACTTTGATACCCTCAACGCCGACATGATTTTTAACTTTCCCGAGCAGACCGAAGCAATGCTCGAGGCCGATCTTGCCATATTGCTGCAACTCAGGATGCAGCAAATAACCTATTATCCCCTGATGGTTTCAACGATGACGCAGCGCCTGATGCAGGAAACGCTGGGAGAAGTGAATTTCAGCCGTGAGAAAAGGCTTTTCAAACAGATCATCAGAAAACTGGAGCCGTTTTATGACGCCTCTTCGGCCTGGTGTTTCTCCAGGAAAAAGGCTGCTGAATCACTGATCGACGAATATGTCGTTGACTTTGAGGAGTACGCCGGCCTCGGAAGCGGCGCCATCGGTTTTCTAAACGGGGTGTGCTATGCAAATACCTTTGACATCCGGCACTACATCAGCAGCCTGGAACAAAACAACCTGCCTCTTCAGGCCGCCCGCAAGTTCGATATCCCCGACCGGATGCGCTACGATTTCCTGATGAAACTGTTCAGCACAAAAATGAATGTCAATGACCTTGAAAATAAATATGCGGGCCGATATTTTAAAACCCTGTGGAAGGAAATGGCCGCCTTCACCCTGGCCGGTTCGTTCCGCTACTTTTCGCCCAATCTGTATTTGACGCCTCACGGCCGATACCTGTGGGTGGTCATGATGAGGGAATTTTTCATCGCGGTCAATAATTTCCGTGATTACTGCCGCAAAGAGGCCGGCCTGATCTGACAGGAGAAAGAACGGAGAAAATAATGGATGAGAAAAGAAAAAGCATGCTGAAAAGCCTGCCCAAAATTGACGAAATCATCGGGCTTCTTGAAAAACAGGGCATCTACGAGAAAGCTTCGCGTGAGATTGTCCTGGAGGTCTGCCGGAGCGTTGTGCAGAAAATGCGGGATGACATTTTGACCGCGCCGGACAAAAAATTGCCTGCCGTGACCACCGATGCGGCAGGTGCGGCCCGATACGTTTCAAACCAGATCGATAATCTGTATGCTTACCGTCTGAAAAGAGTGGTCAACGCGACCGGTGTTATTTTGCATACCAATCTCGGGCGTGCGCCCCTGTGCCCCGAAGCCCTGGAGAGAATCCTGGAAGTCGGACGAGGATATTCCAACCTGGAGTTTAACCTGGAACGGGGCGAGCGGGGCTTGCGCTATGACCACGTAAGCCGTCTGCTGTGCGCACTCACCGGGGCGGAAGACGCCCTCATTGTCAACAACAACGCGGCGGCCGTACTGCTGGTCCTCAATACTCTGGCACAACGCAAAGAGGCGATTGTTTCGCGCGGAGAATTGATTGAAATCGGAGGCGAGTTTCGGATTCCTGATGTCATGACAAAGAGCAATTCCATTCTGCGGGAAGTGGGAACAACCAACCGGACCAGGCTTTCCGACTATGAAAAAGCCATCGGCCCCGATACCGGAGTCATTCTGAAAGTCCACACCAGCAATTACCGGATTGTCGGTTTTACCGAAGAGGCGGAATTGACCCGCCTGGTTGCGCTGGGAAGGCAGCACGGTATTCCTGTTTTTGATGATCTGGGAAGCGGCTGCCTGATCAATCTTTCCGATTATGGCCTGCAGCATGAACCGACCGTTCAGGAGGTGCTGGCAACAGATGTGGATGTGGTATCCTTCAGCGGCGACAAGCTGCTGGGCGGCCCGCAGGCGGGCATCATCGCAGGCAAAAAGGATATCGTACAAAAAATCAAAAAAAATCCACTCAACCGTGCGCTGCGGATCGACAAGTTCACGCTGGCCGCACTGGAAGCGACCCTGATGCACTATCTCACAACGGAGAAAGCCGCTTCATCTTTGCGCGCCCTTAAGGCCCTTACTGAAGGGCAGGGCGAAGTCAGAAAACATGCGCGCAAACTGATGAACAAACTGAAAAAAACAAATATCCCTGACCTGACATATGAAATTCGTGAAGATGTGGCCGCCGCCGGAGGCGGATCGCTGCCCACACAGGACATCCCCACCGTCGTTTTGGCTGTCAGACATAAAAAGGTGGCGGCAAGCCGGATGGAGGTTATGCTCCGACAGGTTCCGGTTCCGGTTATTGTCCGTGTGAATGAGAACGAAATTCTAATCGATTTGCGTACCGTGTCCGAAGATGAATTCGTGTTTATTGTGGACGCATTGCGACGGATGTCATCTAATTAAGTTTCCTTCTATCTCGTGTCTTTTCGTAACCTTGTGTGACTTTAGGGTCTTCAGGACAAAAGGGAGCGGAAGGTGCAGGGACTGTTTCCCGGACAGTCCGCAGAATGGATTACCCGGTCAAACCGGGTAATGACAAAGAAGAGTGTCATTCCGTGCGAGCATAAGCGAGACACGGAAATCCAGTGTTTCTGGTATTTAATTGGAGTAAGGACTTGTCTGGAGAAACCGATCAGGCCAAAGATCTATCCTTTACAGTCAACCCCGAACAGGCGGGCCTGCGTCTGGATGTTTTTCTGGCGCAGGCGGATCCTGAGTTTTCCCGTTCGCAGATTAAATACGCCATTGAAGAAGGCGACGTTACCGTCAACGGAAAAGAACCGAAAGTCAGTCAGCACTTAAAAGCCGGCGATGTCGTGGAACTGCATCTGGAACCGGTCACTGAGGCAACCGCCGTTCCCCAGGAAATTGCCCTGGACATCGTTTATGAGGACGCATCGATCATCGTTATCAACAAACCTGCGGGCATGGTGGTCCATCCCGCACCCGGCAATCCCGACCAAACACTAGTGAACGCGCTGCTTTTTCACTGCCATGATCTTTCCGGCATTGGCGGCGTGCTCAGGCCCGGCATTGTCCATCGGCTGGACAAGGAAACATCCGGGCTCATTGTATCCGCAAAGACGGACCAGGCGCACCGCAGTCTTTCCGCGCAGTTTGAAAAACACGAGGTCCATAAAAAATATATCGCGCTGGTCTGGGGAGACGTAAGAGGACAAAGCGGAGAAATTGTCCTGCCCGTGGGACGCCATCCGGGAGACCGGAAAAAAATGTCCACAAAAAGCCGCCACGGCAAGGATGCCCTGACCCTCTGGAAAGTCCGTGAGCGCTATGGCACGGCAACACTGCTGGACATAGAAATCAAAACAGGACGGACGCATCAGATCCGCGTTCATCTGTCCGCACGCGGATATCCCGTGATCGGGGACACGGTTTACGGCAACCCGTCCAAAATAAACATCATTAAAAACGCCGAACTAAAAGCCCGGATCAAATCATTGCAGCGCCAGGCGCTACACGCCGCCCAGCTTTCCTTTCTTCACCCGCAAAGCGGCGAAAGACTGGCCTTCAAAGCAAAACTTCCGGAAGACATAGAGAATCTGCTTGTGCTGTTTCGCGGCTCTGCCCCGGTCAGCGGCGGAAATCCCCGTTTACAAAACTGGAAGGATCCATTAAGATAAAAAATATGTTTTCACGATCCCAAAAAAACAGCATCGAATATCTGCACTCGGAGCTGCTGAGTCATTGCGATTTTCTCGTACACGCTTTCGGCACAAGAATCGGCGGCGTTTCACGGGATGATTACAAAAGCCTGAACATGAGCTTTCTGGAAGGTGATGAAGAATTCCACGTCCTGCAAAACTGGGACAAACTCGCATCGGCTTTTGAAATCCCGATGGAAAATTTTCTGGTACTCAACCAGGTGCACGGAGACAATATTTTTGTCATTAAACCGCATGGCGACTACTTCAGCTCGCGCGAAACCTTAAATTATGACGCAATCGTCACCAACCGGACGAATGTTGCCATTTGCATTAAGACGGCGGATTGCGTCCCGGTTTTCCTGGTTGACCGCGTAAAAAAGATCATTGGCGCCGTTCACGCGGGATGGCGCGGCTCCTCTCTGGGAATCAGCGCCAAGGTTGCACGATTGATGCAAAACACCTACGGTTCGCGGCCGGCAGACATCCTGGCCGCCATTGGCCCATCCATCGGCCGCTGCTGCTATGAGATCGAGGAAGCCGCCGCAGACTCTTTCCGCCGGCAGAAACATGCCGGGGATTTCTTATCTCAGGGAGCGCGCAGGGGAAGGTGGATGCTTGACCTTGTCGAAGTCAACCGAAGGCAGATATTGGATAGCGGCATTCCCGAAGCCAATATCGAAACGGCAGGACTCTGCACCGTGTGCCGACAGGATATATTTTTTTCGCACCGGGGATCGGGAGGCGTTACCGGCCGGCAGATTAATTTCATGATGATTAAAGGGGATACGTTCTGCAAGGCACTGTTGGTAGATGGAGTCTCTGAACGATTCCATTAGCACCAAAGGAAAACGGAAGGGAGGATTTATGAATCTGAAACCGATGTTTGAACCTAAAACGATGGCGGTGATCGGCATCTCGGCAAACAATGATCGTCACCCCGCCAACGTTGTTTTTACGAAGAACAGCGCCCGCTATCCCGTGGAGGTATATGCCGTGAATCCAAAAGGCGGTCATCTGCACGGCCATGTCATTTACACGCGTGTGGCGGATATTCCTCAGCAGATTGACCTCGCCGTTATCGCCACCCGCGCGGAGCTGGTTCCGGATGTCATGGCCGATTGCATCAAGGCAGGGGTCAAGTCGGCCGCTGTTATTTCCGGCGGGTTTACAGAAGGGGGCCGCAAAGATTTGCAGGACCGCATCGTGAAGACAGCCGAGGAGGCCAACTTCCCTTTCATCGGTCCTAATTGCCTGGGAGTCTATGTTCCCTTTAAAGTCGACACTTTCTTCCTGCCCCTGGAGCGCATGATCAAGCCGGAATACGGTGGCGTCACGTTCGTCAGCCAGAGTGGAGGCATCCTGGTAGACCACATGATCAAATTCGCCGAGCAGGGTGTGGGCATGGCCAAAGCCATCAGCATCGGCAATAAGGCTTTCATCAAAGAAAAGGAGTTGCTTGATTACCTGGTCCATGACCCTGCAACCAAAGTGATCGCTTATTATATCGAGGGATTTGGAGAAGGCGAGGGAAGAGATTTTGTCCTGGCCGCGGACCACTCCCCCAAACCGGTCATCATCATGAAATCGGGAAAGACGGCTGCCGGAAACCGTGCCGTATCAAGCCATACTGCGTCCCTTGCGGGAGATTACGCGAGTTTTTCCGCCGCAATCGCACAGCATAATATCCTGGAGGCTGCCAACGAACAGGAGCTGGTTTCCTTCTGTGAGGTTCTTAGTTCCTACACCAAACCGATCGAAGGCAATATCGGCATCATCACCGGCAGCGGTGGCCACGGCGCAATGGCGGTGGATGCCTGCTCCATCGCCGGTTTGAATGTTCCACAGCTCTCCGAGGAAATAAAAACAGAGATAAAAAATAATCTGACCGATAACATTCGGAACATCGCTTCCCTGGGAAATCCCGCCGATCTCACCGGCAGTTCCATTGACGACGACTTTGTGGCCTGTGCCAGGGTAATGGGCGCTTCACCGGAAGTTGACTGTGTCATCATCCTGCTGCTGCCCTATATCCCGGGCATTACACTGGATATCGGCGTGAAATTAAGCGGATTGAGCAAACAGTTTAACAAGCCGTTCATCGCGTACGTACCGCAGGTACAAAAATATGACATGCTGATCGAAGGCTTTGAACTCAACGGCATTCCGGTGTCGCCTTCCATTGAAGGTGCTGTCCTGATGGCCAAAGCATTAATGAGGAAAAAACCATGCTGAAAAAAGAAATTAAAGCGATCCTCGAAAAATCAAAACAGTGGGGCTGGGTGCTGGAACCCGACGCACAAAAAATCTTTTGCCTCTACGGATTTAAAACACCAAAATACGGCGTGGCCACAGAGGCCGGTGAGGCTGTCAGCATGGCGCATCAGATTGGGTATCCGGTAGTTGCGAAAATCGTTTCGCCGGCTGTCGTGCACAAATCGGATGTGAAAGGCGTGGTCGTGGGCATTAAAGATGACGAAACCCTTGTCCGGACGCTGGAGAGGCTTTCCAAAATCGACGGCTTTGCCGGCATGCTGATTGCGGAGATGGTCAAAGGACTAGAATTGATTATCGGTGCGAAAAATGATTTTCAGTTTGGCCCCATGGTGCTGCTGGGCATGGGCGGCGTGGGCGTGGAGATTTACAAGGACGTATCTCTGCGAATGGCCCCGCTGAAAGAACGGGACGCCGACCACATGATCCAGGAGCTTACCGCAAGGAAACTGCTGACGGGATATCGCAGCTCGGAACCTATCAATATGAATGCGCTCAAGAAAACCATTGTTAATTTTTCCAAGCTGATGATGGATCTGCAGGATATTGTGGAATCGGTGGACCTCAATCCCGTCATGTGCACCGCAAAAACCTGCACCGTCGTGGACTCGCGGATCATGCTGAAGAAATAGCCAATATCATTATATTGGCCCTGTCAAACTACCGCTCAACACAGGCTCGCTCTAAAAAACATGCCTGCCGGTTGATCGTTCCACATTTCGTTCATCGGGTTGAACACTTTGTGGAAGGAAAACGGGAAAACGG
>CAYMYR010000062.1:0-15585 GCA_964394715.1 uncultured Smithella sp. | reverse complement strand
AACAAAAAAAGCAGCTCCTAATGAAAAGAGCTGCTTTTTTTATCATTTATATCGGAAACAACTAGCCTTGCGTCAATTTATCAGCAACGCTGATCCTGTTGATCGCACGGGCAAGCGCCAGACGCATTTTTTCGTAGTCTTCATGCTCCTTGTTGAGCTGAGTTAAACTCGCCGTTGCCTTTTCTTTTGCCCTGATGGCCCTGTCTTTATCGATCACATCGGCTCTTTCCGCCGTTTCAATCAGGACAGTAACCTTGCTTCCGGTCACTTCTGCATAACCGGTATTCACAGCATAATAATATTTTTTCCCACCGGTAAGGAAGTAAAGCTCTCCGATATCCACCGATGTCAGGAACGGCTCATGTCCGCGTAATACACCAAACTCACCTTCTGTTCCAGGCAGAGTGACTTCGTCAACCTTCCCGGAAAATACCATTTTTTCAGGCGTTACCACTTCAAGAGTTATTTCTTCCGCCATGGGAATCCTCGCTTATCTTATAACGAAAGCTTCTGAGCTTTTTCTATTGCTTCTTCTATGCCGCCGACCATGTAGAAAGCCTGTTCCGGCAGATCGTCGTGTTTGCCTTCCAGGATCTCTTTAAATCCTCTTACGGTATCGGGCACGGAAACAAATTTACCTTCGGTTCCTGTAAACTGAGCGGCGACGAAGAACGGCTGAGAAAGGAATCTCTGAATCTTTCGGGCACGGCTGACTGTCAGCTTATCCTGTTCAGAGAGTTCGTCCATACCCAGAATGGCGATGATGTCCTGCAAATCTTTATATTTCTGCAGAGTCACCTGTACCTGCCGGGCAACCTGATAATGTTCGTCACCGATAACGTTCGGATCAAGAATACGTGATGTTGAATCCAGGGGATCCACCGCGGGATAAATACCCAGTTCGGCGATCGGACGGGACAAAACGACGGTTCCGTCCAGGTGGGCAAATGTCGTTGCAGGAGCCGGGTCGGTCAAGTCGTCAGCGGGCACGTAAACGCACTGAACGGCTGTAATTGAACCTTTATTGGTTGAAGTAATACGTTCCTGCAATTCACCAAGGTCGCAGGCCAGTGTAGGCTGATAACCGACGGCCGAAGGCATACGTCCCAGCAGAGCGGAAACTTCAGAACCGGCCTGTGTGAAACGGAAAATGTTGTCAACAAACAAAAGCACGTCCTGACCTTCCACATCGCGGAAATATTCCGCGTTGGCCAAAGCGGTCAGAGAAATTCTGGCCCGGGCTCCGGGCGGCTCTGTCATCTGTCCGTAAATCAGAGCGGCCTGCTTGATAACGCCTGATTCCAGCATTTCACGATAAAGATCATTTCCTTCACGGGTTCTTTCACCCACGCCTGCGAACACGGAAATTCCGCCGTGGTGCATAGCAATGTTATGAATCATTTCCATCATAACGACTGTCTTGCCGACGCCTGCGCCGCCGAACATGCCCATTTTACCGCCACGGGGGAAGGGAACCAGAAGATCAATAACCTTAACGCCGGTTTCCAGAACGTGCACGGATGTGTCCTGCTCAAGGAAGGTCGGTGAAAGTCTATGAATCGGCATCTTGGTTTCAGCACTAATGGGTCCCAAACCATCCACGGGACGACCGACAACGTTCTGAATTCTGCCAAGACATGATTTGCCGACGGGAACGGTAATCGGTGCGCCTGTGTCTTTGCAGTTCATGCCGCGAACCAGACCGTCGGTAACATCCATGGCGATACAACGGACAACATTATCGCCCAGATGCTGCGCCACTTCGACAACCAGGTTATCCTCCTGATCGTTGATCGCGGGGTTGGTAATCAAAATTGCGTTCAAAATGCTGGGAAGTTTCCCCTCTTCAAAAGCCACGTCAACAACGGGTCCAATAACCTGAACAATCTTTCCGATATTCATAACTATCTCCTTACAAATAGTCGCATTAATATATTTTACATGCGGCTGTTTGCCGCAGAAAAATTAACCTTTTGCCAGCGCTTCGGTGCCGCCGACGATGTCCATCAGCTCTGCCGTAATGGCCGCCTGTCTCGCTTTATTCATCTTCAGGGTCAAACTGCTGATCAGTTCTTCGCAATTGCTGGTCGCGTTGTCCATGGCGGCCATCCTCGCGCCGTTTTCGCCGGCGGATGTTTCCAGAAGAGCACGGAAAACCAGAACGTGAACGTACATCGGCAGCAATTTGTGCAGCAATATTTCATCCGATGGTTCATAGACATAGTCAAGCCGCTTGTCCGGCTCAACATCCGTATCCGGGCTGCCGATGGACGGCAAAGGAAACAACCGGACAACGGTCGGTTTTTGAACCGACACATTGACAAACTGATTATAGATTAAATAAAGTTCATCATATTCTTCTTTCATGAAAGCCGGAATGACCTCATCGGCAATGGAAACCGCAAGGGTCATATCGAATTTACTCAAGACATCCGTCTTTTGTGCAATGACGTTGACTTTTTTCCGGAAATAATCTCTGCCCTTACGGCCGACATTGATGAGAGCGATCTCTTTCCCTTCCTTGTCTTTCTCCCGGATAAATTTTTCCGTCGTCTTAATCAGGTTTGTATTGAATCCACCGCAAAGCCCCCGGTCTGATGTCATGCAAATGACCCTGATTTTCTTGGGATCACGGACCGCCAGCAGGGGATGAGACATTTTTTCCACGCGCAAGGCCAGACTATTCAGAACATCCATGAATTTTCCGGCGTACGGCCTGAAATTTTCCATCTTCAATTGCGCCGATTTAAATTTCGACGCCGCAACCATGTTCATGGCGCGCGTAATCTGCTTCGTCTTTTGAACGGCGCCAACTTTTCTTTTTATGTCTTTAAGCGAGGCCACCGGAGATTCTCCTCAACTGTTTAATGTAAACTGTAATCTTCGTCCCTGCAATCAGAGTTTGATCACAAAATTCTAATTTAATATTCTAGCTATTCCGCCACAAAAACGGAATCAAACGCCGTCAGTGCATCCTTCATCTTCTTTTCCAGTTCGGGAGAGATGATTTTTTTATCTTCAATTTCTTTCAGAATGTCAGGATGCTTGCTCTCGACATAGCTCAGTAACTGTTTTTCATAGATCTGCACTTTATCGACATCGATTTTATCAATGAAGCCCCTTGTTCCTGCAAACAGGACGACAACTTCCTGCCCCAGAGACATCGGCTGATACTGCGGTTGTTTCAGCAACTCCACCAGGCGCACACCACGATCCAACTGAGCCTGCGTTGATTTGTCCAGATCGGAACCGAACTGGGCAAATGCCGCCAGTTCACGGAACTGGGCCAGATCAAGTTTCAGCGTACCGGCAACCTGTTTCATCGCTTTCACCTGGGCTGCGCCGCCGACGCGGGACACGGACAGACCGACGTTGATGGCCGGACGGATACCGGAAAAGAACAAGCTCGGCTCGAGGTAAACCTGTCCATCGGTGATGGAAATAACGTTTGTAGGAATGTAAGCCGACACGTCGCCTGCCTGGGTTTCGATAATCGGCAATGCGGTCAGTGAACCTCCACCCAACTCCTTGCTGACACGTGCTGAACGCTCCAGCAGACGGGAGTGGTTATAGAAAATGTCGCCGGGATAGGCTTCACGTCCGGGGGGACGGCGCAGCAGCAGAGAAATCTGACGGTAGGCAACGGCCTGCTTGGACAAGTCATCATAAATAATCAATGAATCCTGGCTTTTATCTCTAAAATATTCGCCAATACTGCAACCGGCGTAAGCCGCAATATACTGAAGGGTTGCGGGGTCAGAAGCGCATCCGGCAACAACACACGTATACGACATGGCGTCATGCTGTCTTAATTTTTCCACAACCTGCGCCACGGTGGACTTTTTCTGGCCGATAGCAACATAAATACATTTGACGCCTGTGTCTTTCTGACGAATGATCGCGTCAACACAAATGGCCGTTTTACCAATCTGGCGGTCACCAATGACCAGTTCGCGCTGACCGCGTCCAATCGGTGTCATGGCGTCAATGGCCTTCAGACCTGTGTACATCGGCTCATTAACAGGCTGGCGTGCAATAACACCGGGAGCCACCATTTCAATACGGCGGAACTCGGTGGCTTCGATGGGGCCTTTGCCATCCAGCGGTGCGCCGGTCGCGTCAATAACGCGTCCAAGCAATCCATCGCCTACCGGAACCTGCGCGATCTTACCGGTCCTTTTTACGATATCACCTTCTTTGATGTGAGTAACTTCTCCCAGAACGGCGACACCGACGTTGTCTGCTTCCAGGTTGAGAACCATGCCCAGGATGCCGCCGGGGAACTCAAGAAGCTCCATGACCATTGCGTTTTGCACACCGTAAACTCTCGCAATACCGTCACCGACGGACAGGACTGTTCCCGTTTCGCTTATATCCAGCTTTTTTTCATAGCTTTTAATTTGCTCAGAAATAATTTGACTAATTTCTTCCGCCTTGATTGCTTCCATGTCTTATCTTGCCTCCCCTAAGAGATTCCTCATATTATTCAATTGGTTTTTGATGCTGCCGTCATAAAGCGTATCACCAACACCAATGACTATGCCACCCAAAAGACTCTTGTCTTCTTCCACGGTCACTTCCGCTTCCCGGCCTGTCAATTTTTTCAAATTCGACATGATGTATTTCTGCATGTCAGCCGACAGAGGATATGCCGTTTTCACCGTCACTCTCGTTTTTTGAAGCGCTTCATCCATCATCAGCCTGTAGCAGGTGTCGATATCGGGCAGAACATCAATCCTGTTCTTATCGACCAGCAACTTTAAAAAATTGACTGTCATCGGAGAAAGCGTCATCTTGCCGATAATCTTCTCCAGAACTTGTTTCTTTACGTCCTGTTCAAAAATCGGGTTGGCTAAAAACCCTCCCAGATCTTTGTTCTCTGCCATCATGGAAGAGAACTGATGGAGCTCATTGTAATACTGCTCCAGCTTTTTTTCTTCCCCGGCAATTTCAAAAAATGCACGAGCATATCGTTTTGAGATATTGCTGATCAATTTTTGGTCACCACCTTATCCATATATTCCTTGACCATGCTTTCATGATCCTGTGTTGTAACATTCTTCTTTAATATTTCTTCAGCCATTTGCACCGAAAGAGCAACCGCTTCGTTGCGCAGCTGCGAGGAGGCCTTTTTCAGTTCCTGCTCGAGACGTGCCTGGGCATCTTCTTTCATTTTTTTGGCAACTTTTTCGGCGTCTTCAATAATTTTCTGCTTTTCCACAACGCCCTGGGCCTTGATCATATCAAAAATGCCATCAATCTCGAGGGAAGCTTTGTCGATTTTTTCTGCATATTCCCGGTACTGCTTTTCCGCTTCGGCCTTCTGCACGGCAGTCGTTTCCAGAGATTCCTTGATTTCCTGTCGCCGTCCGGAGAAAAATTCCTTAATTTTCGGCGCCAGCATCCAGACCAAAAACCCTATGATGAGAACCGCATTTAACGTTTTAAAGGCAAAACTTTTCCACTGGCCAGAAGAATCATGCCCCCCCTCACCTCCACCGGAAGCGAAAGCGACACATACTGAAACGAAAACAAATAAAAGGGAAAGAAGAAGTGAATAATGAATGGATCTGGTCGATGATTTCATTGGATTCTCCTTCCCAGGACCTTTTCAGCAATTTCCAGCGCGAGCGTACGGGACTGACCATGCAAAACCTTGCGGGCCGCTTCCATTTCG
The DNA here is from genome assembly GCA_964394715.1 of uncultured Smithella sp. Lineage (GTDB taxonomy): Bacteria > Desulfobacterota > Syntrophia > Syntrophales > Smithellaceae > UBA8904. The sequence continues at coordinate 9,908 of CAYMYR010000062.1, read as the reverse complement.
GCGTCCATCTTTTTCTGGGTTTCCTGAGCCATTAAAGGTATTTCAGCCCGGACAACATCCAAAATGCTTTTGGCCTGCTGGTTGCCTTCACCGATAATTTCTTTCTTCATATCGGAGGCACCGGACTTGGCTTTATTAAGCTTTTCATCATATTCGGCCGCTTTTTTGTTCACCGAATCCTTGAAAAGCGTAATTTCGTTTTGAAGCTCTTCAAGTTGTTTTTTACGGCGATTGATGATGGATAAAATAGGTTTATAAAGCAGATAATTGAGGATAAAAACCAAGGCTAAGAAATTAACCATTTGAACTACAAGCGTTAAATCAGGAATTACGGTAACCACAACTTACCTCGTCGATTCTTTTCAGAGCTAATTGCCTCAAAACTCACGTTCATGAAGAAGCAATTAAGCGTGAATTTATTTTCCCCTACATGTCAAACAGCGCACTCTCTGGCAGTGATGATTTTCCCAAGGACTAAAGCTCAAACCGGGTTGATGCTGAACCTAGCCACACCGCGAGGACGGTGTGTATTAATCATACCCTTGACCGGTTGTCAAGCTTTTTTATGACCGACGGTCTAATTTTATTAAATCCGCTGTTATGCTAGTTGAAATAAGTATTTGCAGGACATTAATCCACTGAGCGAACAATATTTTTTTGCTCTTTGAGTTCCTTCATTTTTGACGTTCCTTCAAAAAGCGCCCCCTCTTCCATAACAAAAACGGGCGTCCGCACATCACCGGTTAATTTTCCTGTGGCATGGATATTTAATTTATCTTTCACGTCAATTTTGCCTTCCACGTCACCGCCGACATAGACACTGTGAACATTGATATTGGCCTTCACCACAGCGCCTTCTCCAATATCCAGCGAACCCTCCCCGAAAATTTCTCCCTGAAAATCCCCGTCGATGCGCACATTGCCTTTAAAAATCAGCTTGCCGCTGAATTCAGCCCCTTTTCCCAGAAAAGCTTTTGTATCTTCAACATGTTTATCTTTCTTCCACATGACCTCTTCCTTTCGATAATATCAGGGAATCTTTTCAGCGCTGCAGAATAAATCTGCGCACGCTGACATTCATCAACAAGCCAATCGCACCCAGCAGCGTAAACATGGCCGAACCGCCGTAACTGATGAAAGGCAGCGGAATGCCCACAACAGGCATCATCCCCAGGACCATCCCCAGGTTGATGACCATCTGCCAGGCAATCAGCGAAGTAATCCCAAACGCCAGTATCGTGCCCAATAAGTCTTTCGAATGCAAGGCAATTCTCAATCCCCAGATAAGTAAAAATAAAAACATGATTACCAGCACCAACCCCCCGACAAATCCCCATTCCTCGGCAAAAACGGAAAAAACAAAATCGGTCTGCTGTTCAGGTAAATACTTCAGTTGGGTTTGCGAACCTTTTAAGAAACCCTTCCCCAGAAAACCTCCCGAACCAATGGCTATCATGGATTGAATGATGTGGTAACCGGTACCCAGGGGGTCACTCTCCGGCGATATGAAAGTCAGCAACCTGTCTTTCTGATAATCTTTTAAAAAAAACCAGGCCACGGGCATCATGGCCAAGATAGCGGAGGCGGCAATCAGAATAGACTTCCAGTTCATGCCGATAAACAAAACGATTGAGGCGGATACGATGAGAATAATGAGTGCCGTTCCCAAATCGGGCTGTTTTAGAATCAGGACACAGGGAATCATGACCATGATAAAAGGAACAAATAATTCCCGAAGGAGATACGGCTCATGGGATTTATGATCATCAAAATAACGGGCCAAAGCGATGATAATGGTCACCTTCATGAGCTCTGATGGTTGAAATAAAATAAATCCGAAGGAAATCCATCTTTGCGCACCATTAGCGATATGACCGAATAAAGCCACGTAGATGAGGAGTGCGATGGAGACCGCGTAAATGAAATAGCCAAAACGGTTGATCATCCGGTAGTCAATCAGAAAAGCAAACAGCATAAACGCCAGCCCCATTGCCATCCACTGAAGCTGTTTCAGATACAGCGGCGACTGATTATCCCCGAGGCTGAATCCGGTGGAATAAATGTTGATGATCCCGATAGCGCAGATCGACATCACCAGCGCAAGGAGCGTCCAGTCAAAATTCTGGAAGATACGACGATCATATTTTAAAAAAATCATTTGCCCTCTTCAGAGAAAATGCCGCCTTAACACGCCAGAGTCACTCCGGAGTGACTCCATTTGCGGAAACGCCTGCCGGCAAGGGATTTACGGCGATCTGCGGTGCCTTTGGATTCTGTTTACCTTCAAAATAGGCGCTGAGAATTTTCCGGGCAATCGGGGCCGCCACAGCACCGCCTCCCCCGGCATTTTCAGCGATCACCGCCACGACAATTTCCGGACTTTTCATGGGAGCATAGCAGGCAAACAAAGCATGGTCTTTATGGATGGCCGATAATTTTTTCAGTCGGCGGATTCTTGCATCCTGGGAAAGACTGACAACCTGTGATGTCCCTGTTTTCCCGCATACGTCGGCATTCGGTATTCGTGCTCTAGCACCAGTGCCTCCCGGCTCATTCACAACCGCCCACAAGCCTCGATTGATGGCGTCCATGGTGCGACGGCTGAAGGCAAGTTCCCCCGTTTTTTCCCGTAAATATTCCTTTTCGACCGTACCGTCAGACAACTCGATCCGCTTCACAAGATGCGGCCTCCAAAGGGTGCCGCCATTGGCCAGAGCACCATATGCCTGTGCCAGCTGAAGCGGAGTGGTTAAATTGAATCCCTGGCCGATGGATATCGATATGGTTTCCCCAAGCTGCCAGGGTTCTTTCATTCGCGCCTGCTTCCAATCCCGCGTGGGGACAATCCCCTTCTTTTCATGGGCAAGTTCAATCCCCGTCAGGTCACCCAGGCCGAAGCGTTTGGCATATTTTGCTATGGTGTCCACTCCCAGCATTTTCCCGACCGTATAAAAATAAACGTCACAGGACTGCACAAGCGCCCTGTGCAGATTCACCGACCCGTGACCATGCTTATTCCAGCAATGATAGACTCTGTTGCCCAGTTGAAAAGATCCGTTGCAGTTTATCGTGGTTTCAGGTTTGACAACGCCTTCTTCCAAAGCGGCCGCCGCCACAATCAGCTTGTAGGTGGAGCCGGGAGGATACTGCCCGGAAATCGCTTTGTTGGACAAAGGATTCAATGGATTTTTCAGCAGTTTCAGCCATTCATCGCGTGCAATGCCGCTGTTGAACACATTCGGATCATACGAAGGCAGGCTGACCATCGCCAGAATGGACCCGTCACGCGGATCCATCGCGACAGCCGCACCCGAAAGATCCCCAAAAGCTTCCCAGGCCGCCTTCTGCAACGCCAGATCAATCGTCAGCACAACATTGGAGCCGGCCACTGGATCAATCCGTCCCAGGCTCTTGATGACCTTGCCGCGGGCATTGACTTCAATCAGCTCGTTTCCCCGGCGTCCGCGGATGTAGGTGTCATAAACTTTTTCGATACCGGACTTACCCGTAATATCGCCAAATGTATATTCTTCCGACTTCTCCAGTTCCTCTTTGCTGACCTCGCCCGTGTAGCCGATAATCGGAGCGAGGAATTCTCCTTCCTGATAAAGCCGGATCGGAGTCACATCCACATAAACACCCGGCAGATCCACGGAATTCGTTTCCACCAGGGCCACCTTCTCCATGCCGACATTTTTTTCCAGCCGAACGGGCAGATAGGATTTGAAACTCTTCGGAAAAGGCTGATCGGATGAATAATCAACCGACCGGGTTTTATATATGTCCTTTATTTTCTGCACGAGCGCTTCGGGATCGACACCTTTTGTAGGCATAAACAACACATCAAAGGAGGGACGGTTCTCAGCGATGACACGGCCGTTGCGGTCCATCACCAGGCCCCTCAACGGCTGGATTTTGCGAAATCGAACCGCATTGTTCTCCGACCGCTGCTTGAGCTCATCCCCCTTGATCACCTGCAAATGCCAGAGGCGAACCGTCAAAACCAACAGAGCCAGGCTAACCAGCACCATGATGATGTTAAGTTTTTGGCGAAACTCCGCCGGTCCAGGTCCGTTGCGGAGCTTGTATTGTTTTTCCATATCGTAAACCTTCTGTCCTGCTCATCACATAGAAAAAGCCGACGGAGATAACACTGGTCAGCAAAGCCTGTAAAACCAAAACGGGCAGCACATCGCCCGTCAGATCATGTTGAAACACAAGGGCATAAAGCAAAACGAGCACAAACGATTCCAAAAGAGAACAAACCAGGCTGACGAAAGCGATAAGATACAGCTTTTCCGACGTAATACGCAATGAAACAAAAAAAACCAGCAGGAAAATCAGCAAATAAAAAAGGGTGAACGACCCCGGCACAGCCCCGGACAGACAATCAAAGGTCAATCCCATCAGGCATGCCAAAGTGATCCCCTTCACGAAATCCAGCCGGAATCCGGCATAAATCACGGCAACCAGCGAAAGTTCAAGGGTCAGCCATCCGGAAAAAAAGATATCGGACAGGGTGATTTGCAAAACCACCAGCAAAACCGCGTTCAAAGGCAACAGGATATAATAAATCATTCTTCCTTCTTCTTCCGCTGCTTAGGTTCCTGCTTCTCGGCCGCTAAAACCATCACTTCCTCTACGGAAGCCAAATCGGCAAAAGGTGCTACATAGATTTTTGAAAACAATCCTGCATCCACACGGTTTACATAACTGACCTTGCCCACCAGAAGACCCTTGGGGAAAAGATTGCTCAGCCCCGATGTCACAACCACATCACCTGCTTTGACATCCTGAATTTTGGGGACGTACCTGAGCACGCAGCCCCGTGATCCCGCGCCGCGGGCAATTCCCTGCACACGCGTCCGCTGTATCAAAACATCCACATTGGAATTTTCATCCACCAGCAGCAGAACTTTTGAACTGTGCCAGGTAACATCCGTCAGTCTTCCGATCAGTCCGGGCGAAACAAGAACCGGCATCCCGGACACCAGTCCGTCCTTTTCTCCCTTGTCAATCCAGAGCGTCTTAGAAATCATTGACAGTTCCTTGCCAATGACCCGTGAGGCGATGAAACGGTGAGGATACGTATCCTGCAGCGACAGCAGTTTTTTTAATCTCTGCGCCTCCAGGTTGCCTTCTTTGTAAAGGTTCAATTCCTCCCGGAGCACGTTTATTGTCCTGTTCAGTTTCCGGTTTTCTTCTTCCAGCCCCACCAGATGAATATATCGTCTCCAGGCATTTTCAACAGCTTCGACAGAAGTGCTGAACATTTTCTGAACGGGCTCCGCGGCCTCCATGACGATCTTTTTCAAGACACTGGTGCCTGTATCGTACCTTAAATTATACGAAAGAAGAATGAGCGCTGCGGCAATAATTGCACCAACAAAGATGACGGTCCGATAATTCTTTAAAAACATTTTCTACCTGATATCTTCCGCCAATGAAAAAAATGAAAAGCTGTCTGACAAGCGAGATCACACCGGAATCGTTACATTTCTGAGCACGTTCAGCTGATCCAGCGCCATCCCTGCACCACGGGCGACTGCAGAAAGAGGATCATCAGCGATGGTAATGGGAAGGCCGGTTTCTTCCCGAACCAGAACATCGATGTTTTTCAGCAGAGCGCCGCCCCCGGTCAGCACGATGCCGCGGTCGACAATATCACCTGCCAGTTCCGGCGGAGCGTTTTCAAGAGCGTCTTTTACAGCGTCAACAATCAGTGTTACCGGTTCAATAATCGCTTCCCTGATTTCTTCAGAGTTGGTTTCGATGGTCTTGGGAATGCCCGAAATCAAGTCGCGCCCCTTGACGTCAATTGTCCTGATTTCGGTCATCGGATAGGCACAGCCGATCTGCGTCTTGATGATTTCCGCGGTCCGGTCACCAATCAGCAGACTGTATTTACGCTTCATGTACTGGACGATTTCCTCATCGATCTTGTCTCCCGCGACGCGCACGGATTTGGCGTACACAATTCCAGCCAGAGAGATAACGGCCACTTCCGTCGTGCCGCCGCCGATGTCCACCACCATGGAACTGGTTGGCTCGGCAATCGGCAATCCCGCGCCGATGGCCGCCGCCATGGGTTCTTCAATCAGATAAATTTCCCGGGCTCCCGCCGACTCCACCGTCTCCCGAACCGCGCGGCGTTCCACCTGCGTAATGCCGGAAGGCACGGAAACAATAATCCGGGGACGAACCAGCGACTTTCGGTTATGAACGCAGAGAATAAAGTGTTTCAGCATGGCTTCCGTGATATCGAAATCCGCAATGACCCCGTCGCGCATGGGACGGATGGCAACAATATTTCCGGGGGTACGGCCCAGCATGCTCTTTGCTTCATTGCCCACCGCCAGAACTTTTTTCATTCCGCGGACGTCCATGTGAACCGCAACGACGGAAGGTTCATCTAAAACAATCCCCTTTCCCTTCACATAAACCAGCGTATTGGCGGTTCCGAGATCAATCGCCAGGTCGTTGGAAAATTTGCCCAAAATATAATCGAACAGCATGTGTCCTCCTGTTTTATCATCAATGTATCGTATTTTTATGCATTTTTGCGTCTATATCGTATTTCAATTGACTAGGCAACGCATTTTTAAAATGTATTTGCATTTTGGAAATGACTGTAATACTAACGGCATAGTTTTACAGATTACAGGTTATTCCTTATTCATTTTTGAGGTGATTTTATGCTGAAGTTTTTCCGGAAACACGCGCGGGGCTGGTTCATGCTGATCTTCATGGCCATCATCATTTTTGTTTTTGTCCTTTATTTTGGCACAGACAGAGGGTCGCGGACAGCCAACGCCCTTGCCATCGTTGACGACGTTGTCGTCAGCGAAGCCGATTATTACAACGAATACTCAAAACTGACGGATATGGTCAGAGAGCGATATGGCGGCGCCGTGACGGCGGACATGCTCAAGCAGCTGGATTTGAAAAAGACAGCCTACGACAATGTGATCAACCGCCAGATTATCGTTGCCAAGGCAAATGATTTAAAGCTCAAAATTACTGATGACGAGCTGAAAGAATTTCTTGCGAACATGCCCGCACTGCAGACCGACGGAAAGTTCGACAACTACAAATACAAGCAGCTGCTGCGCTACAATAAAATGACACCCGAGGCATTTGAGACCGGACAGAAAATCAGCATGGCCGCAGGTAAGATTGAATCCATTATCCGCGAAGGCATTAAGCTGTCGGATCAGGAAGTGCTGGACCTGTACGCCCTGCAGAATCAAAATATCAATCTTAATTTTGTCCAGATCTCCGGGGCCGATGTATCTGGACGTGTCAAGCCGACAGGCGCTGATCTTGAAGACTATCTCAAGAAGAACAGCAGTGCCTTCCGCATTCCCGAACAGGTGAAAGTAAAATATCTGTATTTTGATGCCGACCGGTTTTTTACAGGTGAAATCAGCCAGTCGGATATCCGGGATTATTACAACCGAACGAAAGATAACTACAAGGACAAGGACGATAAACCCCTGGGGCTGGAAGAAGCCACACCGATGATCATCAGGGAGATTAAGAAAAATCGCGGAATGCAAAATGCCTATGCCAACGCAAAAACAGCGCACGATACCATCTATCAGGAAGAAAACTTCGATGCCTATGCCGCAAAGAATAACCAAAGCATTCAGGTGACGGATTTCTTCCCCCTCAACCAGACGCCGCAGGTCTTCGCTTCTGTAAAAGATCTGGCAAAAGAATTGACGGGACTGGAAAAGAAAGACATCAGCAAAGTTCTGACAGCCGACAACGGCTACTATGTTATTTACATGGAAGATAAAAAAGCGGCTTACACGCCTGCACTGAAAACCATTGAAAGTGCCGTCATGCAGGCCTATCTGAAAGACGAGCAGGACAGAATCGCTTCCGAGGATGCCAAGGCGATGCTTGCCAGGCTCCAAAAAGGCGAGCCCCTCGAAAAAGTCGTCGCAGAAAAAGGCTACCAGATTCAGGAGACCGGTTTATTCCCACCCGGCAACACCATTCCTGGACTGGGATCGCATCCGGAAGCGATGGAAAAACTGCTGCCCCTGTCGCCGGGTCACCCTTATCCGGAAAATCCGATTAAAATCGATAACACATACGTGATTTTCAAGCTCAAAGAGATCAGCCCTTTGGACATGAAAGACTTTGAAGCCAAAAAAGACACGTACCGGAAAATGGCAATGAATCTGAAAAGAGAGGAAACCATCAAGGCTTGGATGGAAGGAAGCAAAGCGGAATTAATCAGGGATAAAAGGCTTAAAATCAAAAAGGAAGCAAAAGATTTATAGCCTTTGGCAACGCGCCATTTACAAAGATTGATACGATCAAAAAAAGGGAAGAACGATGACATCGTCTTCCCTTTTTTATTGAATGGTGGAGATGAGCGGGATCGAACCGCTGGCCTCTTGAATGCCATTCAAGCGCTCTCCCAGCTGAGCTACACCCCCAATAAGCCTTCTGGAATTGAGCAGACCCCTTAACATGCGCGTTTAGAGCTTGTCAACAGATTTTAGCTTGACATTTTGCCCCCCGTCTATATAATCGCGCCCGTGCCGGAGTGGTGAAACTGGTAGACGCAGGGGACTCAAAATCCCCCGCTCGCAAGGGCATCTCGGTTCGATTCCGAGCTCCGGCACCAATAATAAAAACAATTACTTAGCTAACAAATTAGAAGGACTTAGACACTTAAAGCCTAAGTCCTTTTTCTTTTGGCTTGCAAATATTGCCACTATGTTGCCACTTTGGGATAGAAAAGATGCCGTTTTTGATCATTAAAACACACCGGATGAACTTTGAGCTTCACTTTTGCAACACGAAACGATGATTGTTTACGAAATCAAAATGTGCAACACTTCCATCATCACCAATAATGTGCAAAAGGCCGTTTTTTGTATCGAGTATATGAATCCCATTCATGCCCTCTTTAATGCTTTGGTATCTGCTATTTTGAGATGACATAAAATAAACAACGACCAATGCGATACCGATAACCAGTACCCCTATTTTGAATATGGAATCTATTGTGGTGTTTGTCTTTGACATTTAATCCCCCTTTTCGGTGATTTCTTTTCGTTGGCCTCCAACTCCGCGGACAACGATCGCCCGGGCATCATGGTGGCGGGCGCGGCGGGCATTTCCGGCCACCTCGTCATCTGCGACAAGGTGACCATTTCGGCCATGACCATGGTCACGCGCAGCATCACCGAACCGGGCGAGTATTCTTCCGGCCTGCCGATGCAGGACAATCGGACCTGGAAGCGCAATATCGCGCGTTTCCGCCACCTAGACGAGATCGTGCGCAAGCTGCTGCCACGGGTCCGGGAGCTGGACAATGACGAATGACAAGACCGCAGGCGCCGCAATCAAGCTGCCGATCGAGATCGCGGGCATCACCGCGATGCTGCCGCACCGGTTCCCGTTCCTGCTGATCGATCGCGTGGTCGCGGTCGAGCCCTCGAGGACCCTGCGCGCGATCAAGAACGTCTCGATCAACGAGCCCTTCTTCCAGGGCCACTTCCCGGGCCACGCGGTGATGCCCGGCGTGCTGATCATCGAGGCGCTGGCGCAGGCCTCGGGCGTGCTGACCCAGATCTCCGCGGTCTCGCACCCCGGCCGCGCGCCGCTCTACTACCTGGTCAAGGTCGACAACGCGCGCTTCTCCAAGACCGTGATCCCCGGCGACCAGCTGGTCCTCGACGTCGCGCTCAAGCGCATGCTGCGCGGGATGGGCCTGTTCGCCTGCGTGGCCACGGTCGACGGCCGCGAGGTCGCGTCGGCCGAGATCCTGTGCGCCGAGCGGGGCCGCGACGCGTGATCCACGGCAGCGCGATCGTCGATCCCGCCGCGCGCATCGGCAGCGGCGTCAGCATCGGTCCCTTCAGCGTGATCGGACCCGGGGTCGA
>CAYMYR010000061.1:0-15823 GCA_964394715.1 uncultured Smithella sp. | reverse complement strand
TTGTCATTATTGATTTGGGATATAGGGAATAATGTGTTATACAATTTAAAATATGTAGGATGATGTTGATTAGATTACCTGTAATGAACAGATCTGCAGCCGGAAACAAAATGCTGTTATGATCGGTAACCGAAAAAGAAGTCAGGAGACACAACACATGTTAAAATTTAAAAAGGATGTTTCATCAATCTTTCTGATCGTTAGTCTGAGCCTGATTGTATTGCTTGTGAGCGGCTTTCAGGCAATTGCGGAAAATACGAATAATCAGGTCACCTTATCCGGACAGGGTGACATTGAAAAGAAACAAGATCAAAAAAAATCAGTCGGCCCTGTTGAAGCATTCAAAAATATGCTTTTCGGTGATTCAAATTCATCCGATGATGAAAACGGTGAAGAAAATGAAGAACAGGAGCTGATGGAAAATGCACTTGAATACCTGGAAATGGCCGATAAATACTGGAAAAAGGGGGATATTGAAAATACCCTGAATGAACTGGACAAGGCCTATGCATTGATTCTGGATGCGGATGGTGATCCGGGGATTGCACGGCAGAAAGATGATTTACGTCTTTTAATCTCTCAGCGAATCATGGCGGTTTATGGACACAAGCGGAGCAGGACATTCGGCAAGGCCAGTGAGATTCCTAACGTGATGAACGCGGATGTGGAAAAAGAGATTCGTTCTTTTCAGGGTCCGGAAAGAGAATTTTTTATTGCCTCCTATGAACGTTCCGGCAAGTACAGGGACCTTATTGTCGGCGAACTGAAAAAGGCAGGGGTGCCCGAGGAGCTTTTCTGGCTGCCTCTGGTGGAAAGCGGATTCAAGGCGACGGCCTTGTCTCCCGCGAGGGCATTGGGATTGTGGCAGTTCATTCCCTCCACCGGTTATAAGTTCGGTCTTTCCCGTAATGAATGGATAGACGAGCGCATGGACGTTTTGAAGTCCACGCAGGCTGCGATCGCATATTTAAAAGAATTGCATGCCATGTTTGGCGACTGGCTTACTGTTTTGGCGGCTTATAATTGCGGCGAGGGCAGGGTGCTTCGCACCATATCCAGACAACAGATCAATTTCTTTGACCGGTTCTGGGATCTCTACGCGCAATTGCCCAATGAAACGGCGCGCTATGTTCCCCGTTTTCTGGCCACACTACACATCGTAAAAAATCCCGGCAAATATGGATTTGATTTACAGGCAAACAAAGAATCGCTGATAAAATATGAAACGGTTAGGGTCAATAAGATCATGAGACTTTCGGATATCGCCTCAAAAATGGAGGTGTCCGAAGAAACCATTACCATACTGAACGCGGAATTAAGGCACAAACTGACGCCTGATCATGAATACACCATGAGAATTCCGAAAGGATATCTGGCAAAATTTAACAGCGTCTACAGCGAAATTCCGGAAACGGAAAAACCGACTTTCACTTACGCACGATCGCAATCACCACGATCGGCATCGATCCGTTCAAACACAAAATCAAAATCAACAGCCACCTATGACACGCATCGTGTCCGGCGAGGGGAAACCCTGGCTTCCATTGCCGATAAATACGGCGTGTCCGTGAGAGCCCTCCAGAAAGCGAACCGCATGAGCATGAAAAACGGTTTAAAGAAGGGGCATATCGTTCGAATTCCCGGTGGCAAAAATCTGGCATCTAACAATAGTAATGATTCGGTTACGACGTACAAGGTCAAACAGAGAGATTCACTGCAGGATATTGCCAAACGTTTTGATGTGCCTGTGGCAAAACTGAAGAAAGCGAATAAATTAAAAGGCAATAACATACAGGCCGGACGGAAAATAAAAATCCCGGGCCAGAAAATCAGCTGTGACACAGGCAAGGGAAAAACCAAAAAAGGCAAGGCTGTCAAAAACGTCAAAAAAAGAACGATTGCTGCAAAACGCTGACTGATATCTTGTATCACATGCAGCGGTTTGATAATCAGATAAGCGATCGATGAATAGCAGACGCGCGGATGATCTTCCTGACCGGGCAAGAGCTCCGGCAGGAAGATATTATTGGACTTTTGCTGATTGAGTTAATAGGGAAAAAAGTTCTTTTTCTTTCTTTTTCATTTTGCGGGCGTCCGCTGTAGATGTATTTTCATGATTATAGCCTCTCAAATGAAGCAGCCCGTGAATGATTAAGAAAAGAATTTCCTCATTCAGACTCAGATTGCCCTTTGCCGCATCTCTGTTCGCTGTGTCAACGGATATGACAATATCGCCCAGAATTTCCGGATTAATATCGCTGAATTCACCTTCCTGAAGCGGGAAAGAAATGACGTTGGTGGGCCTGTCCTTGGCAAGGTATTGTTTATTAATTTGCCGTATGGCCGCATCATCAACAAACGTAATGCTGATTTCCATATTTGCGCAGTCGAGCAGTTTCAGAAGCGCGTTTACCTGCCCGCGAATTCTTCGTTTGTCGATTTTAATACGTTTCTGCTGATTTTCTATTTGGATTTTCATTGGACTCTTTTGCAGGTGTTTCCGGATAATCGACGCGGTGATGAAAGATTCCCGTGAGTATCCGGGTAAAGGTGTCCGCAATCGTGCTTAAATTTTTCAGCGTCAATTCACAGTCGTCCAGCTGACCGTCGGAATAGACACGTCCGATCCGTTCGCGAACCAATGACCGGATTCTTGCTGGTGTCGGATGTGTCAGTGTGCGCGAAGAGGCTTCAATAATGTCTCCCAGCATAACAAGTCCTGCTTCCTTTGTCTGAGGCTTGGGGCCGGGATAACGAAAATCGCTTTCCGTGAGAGAACGGATGCTTTCGTCCTTGTCCTTTTTGGCCTTGTTGAAAAAGTAGCTGACAAGACTGGTCCCGTGGTGTTCCCGGATGATGTTGATAATCGGCAGGCCAAGTTTTGCTTTTTCGGCCAGTTCACAGCCTTCTTTGATGTGGGAGATGATAATCAGCGTGCTCATCTTCGGAGAAAGTTTGTCGTGACGATTTTCATAGTTGGTCTGATTTTCAATATAATAATGTGGTTTGGCCAGTTTGCCAATATCATGATAATAAGCGCTGACTTTAGCCAGAAGTGCGTTCGCGCCGATTGCTTCCGCCGCCGCCTCCACAAGCGAAGCAACAATGATGCTGTGATGATAGGTGCCCGGCGCTTCAATGATCATTCTCTGGAAAATCGGCTGATTGAGGTTGGCCAGCTCCAGCAGCTTGATATAAGTGATAAAACCGAAGACGCTTTCAAATACGGGAGTGAGGCCGGCAACCAGAACACCGGTGATCATGCCACCCAGAATACCCATGGCCAGGCGGATCGGCAAATCATTCAGAAAATGGCCGGATAAAAGATTCAGGCAAAAAATAGCTGCAATATTGATAACGCCCAGGAAAAGACCGACCTTAAAAAAAGTCGAACGCTGGCGGCTGTTGACAATGTGATAGGAAGCGGCAACAGATCCTATAAACGAAAAAAGAGGGAAAATAATTTTCTCTTCAAAAAGGAGACTGATGAGGAAGGATGTCAGAACACTCATGATCATGGCAACGTTCCGGTTCACGAGGACAGAAATGATCATGGCACCGCAGGCAAACGGAATCGCGAAATAACAGCTATCCACCGGAATAAAGGGAAAGGCTCTATTGACGGCAACAGAAATGAAAATTCCCGTTTTCACAAAAATGATCTGCAGAACAGCCACGATGGCAAACACCAGAAAATCCAGATTGGAACGGGCCGGGGCCTTGAGCCAGTTTCGGGTACGCCAGAAATACAAAAGCAGGGAAAGAAAGAAAACCGTCCAGAAAATTCCTAAAATTACCGACAAGCCGGATATTTTATTGTCCGCCACCGTTTTGTAAAAAGCTTCCAGCTTTGCCAGTTCGGGATAGCCGATTTTTTCTCCCTCACGGACAATCATCTCATTTTTCTGGACCTGGAAATAAACCGGCTTGACCTCTTCTATCGCAGCAAGGATGCTTTTGTTAGTTTCCTCCTTATTGAAGGTCAGATTGGGCTGAACCAGTTTTTTCAGGATTGAAAATGAATATCTGGCAAAAGAAGGCGGATCATCATTAAAAACGGTATTCACTTTTTCGGAAAGCAACGGAGCAATATCTTTGATGTTGAGGATGGATGAAACATCCTTGAGGTTTTCCTCTTCCCGGCTGATCACATTGACAATGGTGATGCCTTTGTCCTTTTCCTGTTTTTGAAAGGAAGTTTTTGTGATCAATGTGTTTTTATAAAAAGAATCAATGGCGGCGAATAGTTTCTGCTGGAGATCTTCTGAAAACTTATTGGCCTTGAGAAATGAAAATTCCTTTGGGGTAAGCTCGATTCCCAGTGACTTTTCTAGCAGGTCCTTCAGTTGTTCATTGCCGGGATTTTTTTCGCCGGGCGCGAAGGAATTGATGATTTTTGCTTTCAAAGTAATCGGCATTTCCGCATCGTAATCATAGACAGGCCGCGTGTTCTCGGGCGCCTCTTTCTTTTTCTGCCGGGTGGAGTTCACGTCCTCAACGAGGAAATCCCGGTCCGCTTTGATGTTTTTGTGCGCGATCATGCCATAGCGGTATTCCGGATCGGATACATAAAGATTGGGTGCCAGGAGAATGGATAATGCGATGCTTAAGGAAACAAGAATTGCCCATCGCTGAAAAAGATTGTTTTTCAGAAAATCGAAAGAAATTTTATTTTTTTCTGTCAATTTTTGCCAGACAATATTAATCTTTTCAAATGAAGAATCAATGATGTTCATTTTTATTTATCCGATTTCTTTTCCCTGCCCCATGTATCATAGGCTGAAATGATATCAGCCACCAGGGGATGACGGACGACGTCCACCTGTGAAAAATGAACTATACGGATACTCTCGAGCCTCCTCAAAATATTTTCCGCTTCAATCAGGCCCGATGATTTTTCGGACGGCAGGTCAATTTGAGTGATGTCGCCTGTCACAACGGCTTTTGAATTAAACCCCAGACGTGTCAAAAACATTTTCATTTGTTCGGAAGTCGTGTTCTGGGCTTCATCCAGGATAATGAACGAATCATTTAAGGTTCTTCCGCGCATGAATGCCAGAGGAGCAACTTCTATCAAACCCTTGTTGATGAGCGCACCGGCCTTTTCCATGTCCACCATGTCATAAAGTGCGTCATATAAAGGACGCAGGTACGGATTGACTTTTTCGGCCAGATCACCCGGCAGGAACCCGAGGCGTTCGCCGGCTTCGACGGCCGGACGGGTCAGGATGATCCGCTGCACCTTTTTATCCAGCAGATAGGAAACCGCCATCGCCATGGCCAGATAGGTTTTTCCGGTTCCGGCGGGGCCGATGGAAAGCACCATGTCCGCTTTTCTCATGGAATCGATATAATGGCGCTGTGCGATGCTTTTGGGAGTGATAATGCGCTTTTTTGAGGAAATGAAAACGGTATCAAGAAAGATGTGGGCCAGATCAAAATGAATATCCTGCGTTAAAATCCGGTGGGCGTAGTCAATATCGGAAGAATGAATCAGCCATCCTTTCTCCATAATACCATAGAGCTGTTTGAGCAGAAGGGTAACCTTCTGAACGGCTTCCTCATTGCCGCTGATGGAGAGATGATTGCCCCAGGGCTTTACCTTGACCTGCTCGAGTTTTTCGAGAAATCGAAGGTGCTTGTCATGTTCACCGCAGAGATTCTTCAGGATATTTGAATCCGCAAATGATAATTTCTCTGCCTGGATGGCGGTTTTAGTTGCTTTAATCAAAAAATCAGCCTCTAAAATGTTCATCTTAACCCGATCCTTTTGCAGATTATTTTATGAACAATGCGGGGATCGGGGACCTTCCATTTGACGGCGTTTTTCTATCATCATGAAGCATTGAATGCAATACAATTTACGACTGTAGAAACAGGTGCGCAAAGACCTTGGCGTTGCCCAGCATATTGTCAATCGGACAGTTTTCATCAGGCTGATGGGCGTTCATGTTTGTTTTTGACCAGACCGCGACAGGATAATCCCTTTTCCGCAGATAGGTGGCAACCGTGCCGGCGCCGACGCCTCCCGGCAGAGCCTGAAGGTGATAGACCTTTTCAATGGCACTCTGTAGGGCGGCGACAACCGGAGCATCGGCCGGTGTGGGACGCGCAGGCTGAACGTATTGCTCGTGCCGTATATCAATCTTTACAGAATATTTATTTTCTACTTTTTTCGTGATCTTACGGATTTTCTTCAGCACATCCTCAAGATCGTACTGCGGAAGCACGCGGCAATCCATGTAGAAGACATCTTCACCGGGAATGGTGTTGATGTTGCCCACGTTAGCCTCTTTTTTCGTTGGTTCAAACGTGCTCACGGGCGGATCAAAAAGAGGGTCCGCCACATCAAATTCCTTGCGAAGCTTTGTTAGTTTTGTCACCAGGTGAGAAGCTGCCGAGAACGCGTTGTTGCCCAGTTGCGGTTTACTGCCATGGCATTGTTTCCCCGTCGTTTTGAAGCACAGCCAGAGAATGCCTTTTTCCGCAATTTCAATGAGGGAGCCTTCCGGATTTCCGGAGTCCGGAACCACAATGAGGTCATTTGTGTCAAAAATCTTTTCCGTCAGATCCAGGACATAATAAAGTCCTTTGCCGCCCGAGGTTTCCTCATCCGCAACGAAGAAGAGATGAATAGGATAAGCAGGAGTGATGCCTTCATCCAGAAATGCCTTGGCGGCAAAAATCGAGGCCACCATGTCCTGCTGGTTGTCTTCTGTGCCTCGGCCAAAAATATGGTTGTCTTTGACGTAGGCTTTGTATGGATCTGAGCTCCAGAGATTGAGCTCTCCCGGCGGAACAATATCCAGATGCGTGATGATCCATGTTTTTCGGGCATTATGGATTCCATCAACAGCTGTCATGAAGTTGGGACGAAGGCCCGCGGATACACTGGTGTCCGGCGCGTCGAAATGCCGAAAAGATGTAAAACCCATTTCCATCAAACGTTTTTTCAGCATCTGTGCTTTTTGCATTTCTCCGTCACCGCCGTTGACGGGACCGACGGCCGGCACGGCTGTCAGTTCTTTCTGCAGTTCAATCATATCATCACGATAGGAGTCGATTCTTCGGGAAATTTTTTCAAAAGCATTTTCGTCAATCATCATTAACACTCCGTGTCATAAATTAGGTGTGATCAGGACCGGCTGTCCCCATTCTTCGGGTAGTTTCCCGAATTGCCCTGTATTGCCCAAAATAAGCATCAGCCTGTTTTTTTCATTAAGGTGAGCAGCCGCGACGCGTTTTACAGCTCCGATGTTTACGGCTTCAATTTTTTTGCGATAGCTGAGAAGATAATCAGCGGGCAGTTTTTCATACTCGATCACCATCTGCTGAACGGCGATCTGATGAGGCAGTTCAAAAGAAAAAATAAAACTGTTGAGCATGGATTGCTTTGCCCATTCCAGTTCCTCCGGACGGATGGAACCTGATGCGGCGTCACGCAGAATGTCATTGATCAGATGAAGGGACTGTAGGGTTGACGCAGTTTTGGTGAATGCGTAAGTTCCGAAGATCCCGTAATTTGACCGCGCACGGTAGAAGCTGCCGGCGCTGTATGCCAGGCCTTCATGATTTCGTACTGCACTGAAGATCCTTGAGCGAAATCCACCGCTGCCGATCATGAAATCAAGCACTGAAAAGGCGTAATAGTCCGGATCATTTTTGCTGACCGTAAATTCGCCGCTGACCACGGTTGACTGGGGAAGATCCTTGTGGATATAGAAAGCCCCGCGGTTTGTTTTTTGCGGAGGCGGTGGAGAACTCAGGGCACGCCGGTTTCTCTCCCAATTTCCAAAGTATTGCATGATTTTCTTTATGGCTTCTTCTTTGGAGATGTCACCGGTCACAGTGATCATTGTATTGGAGGGGAAAAAGTATGAACGGTGAAAATCGATCAGATCGTCGCGGCGTATATTTTTTAGAGAGGCAGAGGTCATGTAACGGCCGCGCGGATCATCGGGATAAAGCAGACGGTTGAACTCCCGGAAAGCCAGTTTCTGGGGATCATCCCCGACCCTGCGGAGCTCTTCATCCTTCAAGGCAAGTGCAAGCTGCAGTTTCTTTTCTTCAAACGCGGGCGCTCTAACGATCTGTGACAGAATTTCCAGGCAGGGATCCAAATCATCCTTTAAAAAAGAAAAATTCACAGAGGCTGAATCCAGCGCCATGGAAAGCGAAGGCGACGCGGCGAGCGAATCCAAACGCTCATCGATTTCGGCACTGGAGATTGTTTCTGTTCCACCTGTCCTCATGACATAGGTGGTCAATTCGGCCAGACCTTCTTTGCCTTGTGGATCATACATCGAGCCGGTCCTCACGATGGCCGACAGGGAAACCAGGGGCAGTTCCCGGTCCTGCAGGTAAAATAATATCATGCCGTTTTCCAGCTCAATACGTTCGGCCTGCTGTATGCGAAATTCGAGCCCGGGATATATGATTTTATCAGGCGGGGTGAATGGTTGGGCTGATAGAGAACGGGGTGGAAAAATTCCGCAATGAATAAAAATCATCAGGGCGATAATTAAGCAAGTGAACGGTACCGGAAGAATACGGCCATGCCTGATAAAGCGCGATTTACTTTTCATTTTTACCTGCGTGTGTGTTTTTATTTATTTCTCTGTTCAGAACGGCAATGGTACGGTTTTCCGCAGAAAGATATTTAACAGCCGCTGCCTGAATGTCGGCGGCTGTTATTTTATCAATCATCGAAAGATAATTGGAAAAGTACCTGTAATCGCCTTGCAACAGCTCATGATATGATAAAATAGAAGCAAGTTCGGAATTGGAATCCAGGCTCTTGAGATAATCCATTTTGAGCTGCTTTTTTGCCTTGACCAGTTCCGCATCGGTAACAGGGATGGTTTTTATGTTTTCCAGTTCCTGCAAAATGGCGTCGCGAAGTTCATCATTGGTGTGCGGGTGACGCGGACGGGAAAAAATCGTAAACAGATTCGGATACCGTGCGGCGGGTGTGCCGTTGTTAACACTGATGCTTTCAGCGATTTGCAGTTTTAAGACCAGGGTGGAGTAAAGGCGGCTGGTCCTGCCTCTGCTCAAAATTGTCTCGAGCAGGTCAAAAACATAGTCTTCATGAGACGGGGCAGTCGGTTTATGATACCCGATAATCATTGCAGGATTCGCGTCAAACAAAACTTCCACGTTCCGTTCTTTGGTCTGCAGCGGTTCGGCAGGAATGAAGGCAGGTTTGTGTCCGCCCGCGGGAATTCGTCCAAAATACCTGTTGATTAACCTCAGTGTTTTATGCGGATGGATATCGCCGACTACGGTAATGACGATTTGTTCCGGCGACAGATATTTTTGATGAATCTGCCGGATGGCTGACTGGTTTAAACGGGCGATATCCTCCTGGGAACCGATAATGGGCAAGCCGTAAGGATGGATCTGGTAAGCTTTGTTCATGAAGGACTCGTAAAGTTTACCGTCGGGGCTGGTTTCCACGCGCTGGCGTCTTTCCTCCAGAATAACGTCCCGTTCTGTATAGAATTCGCGAAATACCGGGTTGAGCAGACGGTCCGATTCAATGCGTGCCCACAGTTCTATTTTATTGGAAGGCAGACTAATGAAGTAGGTTGTTATATCCTGGCCGGTTGTAGCGTTCATGTTCTCCCCGCCGTTTTCCGTGTAAAGCCTGTCGATTTCATTCGGGATGTAGTACTTTCTATGCTCAACCTGCAATTTTTTAAGCTGCGCGGTAAGCGACATGACGCGTTTTTGATCGGCTTTGTTGCCTTTTGTCCGTTCGTCATCCAGTGCCTGACCAACCTGTTCGATTTTTGAAAGAAGTATCTTTTCTTTTACAAAATTTTTTGTTCCGATGGTTGACGTCCCCTTGAACATCATGTGCTCAAGAAAATGTGCGGCGCCGGTCTGTCCTTTTATTTCGTCAACGGCGCCAACGCGATAGCGGATAAAGAGGGAAACCGTCGGACTGAATTTTCGTTCCATCATCAGAACCGTAAGCCCGTTGTCCAGTTTGGTTTTGATAATCTTCTTTTCCAGATCGATTGCATGGGCCAGACCGCATATTTGCAAAAGAATGATCAGGGCCAGCAGTAGGAAGAATTTACTTCGTGTCAACATGATTCCTCTCATCGTCAGCTTTTCCGGGGTAGAGGCGGAAAAAAGCATAAAGGATCCCCACGATGCAGAATAATATGATGAATGAAGCCGAAAACAGCGTCATCACAAATTCCAGGGGGTTTTTCATTTTGAACGATCCCGCAAGGAGATGGATGCCGAACATCAGGAAAAAAAATGACAGCAAAAGGACAAAAATATTTTTAATCCGGATCAGCACGTTCATATTACATTAAAAGTTTCTTTCGCCGGTATTTTTTAGTTTTGCTTTGATCCTGCTGTAAACATCATAACTAAAATCGTCATTCCGGCAGCATAAAAGCGAGTTGTTATGATATAGAGGTTCGTTCTCAATGTCAAATGCGGAAGATGCGGCAGCCTCTGGCCACATTTTTGTGCCGGGAATCGGAGAATATTCTGCAAGCACAGGCTTTGCCCCGCATTGTAAAACAAAATCAATACTATGCGTGATATCCGCCGTTTTTTGACCCGGGATGCCGCATAATAGGTATATCCCGATTTCCTCCTGTCGATAACCCGCGTTTTTCAGATGAATCACCGCATTCAGCAGTTCTTCATTTTGCACCTTGCCGCCGGTATTTTTCTGAAGTTGAAAGTCGGCGGTTTCAAAACCGAATCGAATGGTTTTAAATCCGGATTCGTAGAGAATTTTACTTAATCTGGCGTCGATTTCTCTTACGTGCAGGCCGTTAGGGCAGTGAAAACGGCAGGATAACTGCCGTTTTTTGACCTCATCAAGCAGCGGGATAATCATTTTAGCGGAATCAACCAGCAGCGCGTCATCGTAAAAACTGAAATCGGTTACGCCAAAGTTCTTCTGCCAGTGTTCGATTTCATCCACAACGCGACTTGGATCACGCCTGATAAATTTCTTTTGAAGAATATGCGATGAGCAGTAACTGCAGCGGTATGGGCATCCGATGGATGTGATGAGCGGAACCTGATCAATTTTGCTGAGCAGGTCAAATGCCGGATAGGGGAGGGCATCCAGATCGTCTTCATCCGGGTCAAATACAGCATCTTCATCAAATAGATTCCGGAATAATTGAAGCACCTGTTTTTCACCCCGGCCGCGGATGACATAATCGGCACCGGAATGACCAATGGCATGATCGTAACAAAGAGTGGCATATTTGCCGCCCAGCACAACAGGTACACCCGGCAGCTTCTCTTTGATGATTTTTATGGCGTCAGAAACCCCCGGATACCAGTAGGTCATCATGGAAGTGATCAGCACCAAGTTTGTATCGGGATAAAGAGCCAGTTCGGTGCGAAACACATCCGGGTCAACGCCGTACCGGCAGTAATTGCGGGGTATGATCTCCAGGCATTTTGGTTTGTCGATCACCTGACGGAAGAAGCGGCCGTGGCCATATGCGTGGCGTCGCGGAGCCTTGCCGCTTTTATTTGCCATGAGCGCAGAGAAGGGATCAAGACAATCAATATAGGAAACCCGATGGTTATTCGCGCGCAGCAGGCCTCCAAGATAAAGAAGCCCCAGGGGTTTCAGCCAGAAGTCATACGCCGCGAAATCATAAATCCAGGGATTGATTAGGAGGATGTTTTTACTCATTTGATTCTGTTTATCATATTCATTAAACTATTTCAAAGTCGCAAGGATGATATTCTTGCTCCGGACTTGCTTAACAAATTCAGCCAATTGATAAAAATATCGTAATTGCGAATATTATTCGAGAGGAAATGAAATGAAATAAAATCAGTCACATTCAGCATAGGTATACCTCACGGAGATTACAGACTATCTATAGATTCATTATGCGAAGTTAAGCAAGGTGATTAAAAAACCGGAAGATAACTCCTCATCTGGGATCGGACCTTACTATTCCGATGTCCGCCTTCACAATTCTGTTTTTTATAAAAGCGTCTTGTGGTATCATTAGTAAAGGTTTTTATTTGGAATAACTTGTACGTATAGACATCTGACAGCTGTGTGTGAAAATCAACAACCATCCGCGCGGCATTGAAAAAAACCGGTCTGATCGATGAGACATTTTCTGATTTTCATCTTATATCAATTCCATCTGAAAAATGACGAATGCGTGCCATTTTGAGTTGAAAAGGAGATCTCATGAAAACCGGATCGATAAAAAAAACTGATTCTCTCACAAAGAGACTTGTTTCGATTTGGGTAATCCTGAACCTGTTTTTTATTTTATCGTGTTCCAACTCCGGTTCAGACGGTTCTGTCTATCATTTCACTCCATCAACCAGTCCGGCAAAATTTTTCTCGATTGCCGTGCCCAGCGCAACGGAGAGGTATTTTGGTGAAAAAAGGGATTTCTACGTGGTGGGGTATTTTGAAAAAGGGGCCCCGAGAATCGGCAATATCAGAATTGAACTATTCAGAGGAGATAGCGCATCGGGGACTCCTGTCCGATTCATTGAAAGCCATGTTGACGAGACCGGTGTGACACCCGACAGTGCCATTGAGGCCAACTACGCCGAGGGACAAGGGTGGAATCTGAGCAAGGCCCCGGATCTGATCAATTACCCCGACGGGTTTTTGTATCCGGGAAACAAGGTTCTGGTTACCCAAACCTATTTTGCAGGAATTATCCCCGGTGGGGCAACAAAAAGTTTTGATACGTATTATGTGGATTCCAAGGGTTACCCGCTGGAAGATTTGACCGAGGGCGTCTATACCCTGCGGGTCACGGCCGTCTTGGGCAATACCGTTCTACAGGCTGAAACCATGACTCTCTATTTCAAGCCCATATTCAAATTATTCGGCGCTTTTCTGCCAGCAAATCACGAGAGCAAATTCAAAAGTTATGCAGCCGCAAACGGGTACAGGATTTTTCTGGATCCATTTGCTGGTTATTTTTTCCCCGAGGGTTTCTCAGTTGGAAGTTACAAGATCAACAAACGCTGGAGACCGCAAAACTCTCTGGAAGTTGTCAACACGGTTGAGGGAGCGTCATACGGCACCCCTGATAATGCCCAGATCGGATTTATTCTGTATAACCTGATTGAAACCGGGACAACCTCCCGCCTTGAAATTGGTAAAGCGTTACTAACGGGAGTCATCGACAGCCCGAACACGGTCTTTTTCTGCTACAATATCGGCGAGCCCGAAATTACTTATACCGCGATGAATTACGAGGAGATAACGATAGAGGGCAATATCACCACGATCAGTTATGGAGACCGGCTGGTCCTGACCAGGGGTGAGGTAAGGGCACTGGGAACAGGGGACGGCGACAACCGGTACAATCTATATGATAAAACGCCCAGAGCTCTTGACCTAAATCTGTCAGACGGTATCGAGGTTCCGGTTGGCCGTGAGTTCAGCGTATATGGTGTTGTGACGCCGATCGCGACAACGGTTACAGAGACATCCTACCTCTATTATGCAGCCGACAACCGGATCACAAAAATCCGCTACAACATCAAAGATGCACTGTCGAATATCGTTGCCACGACCACGCGTGATTTAAATTTAGGGCGGGTGTACATTAAGGCGGAACCTGACCAGCTCTTTTATTCGATTTTTGAATTCGAACATGAATTCGACTTTTCTGCCCTAAGCCCTGGAACCTACACAGTGGAATTAATCGGGCTCGACACAAACGGCATTGAAGTTACAGGGACACGGGAAACTTTTGAGGTTGCTTACGCAAACTAATGATCTGATTAAGGATATAATAAAATTATCTTATGAAAAACAATAAAAAGACAACATCCGGATATGGAAGCAGGGGTAACGTTGTAAAAAAAACGACTTCGCCTTCTTCGAAATCATCTTTATTAAAAGAAAGAACTGGCAAGGCCAGAAATATAAGAGGACAGAAGTCTCAAAACTATCTTGAACATATTCATGATGGATGTTTTGAAACAGACCTTAACGGAAACTTTACTTTTTTTAATGATTCCATATGCAGCCGTATTCTAGGATATTCCCAAAAAGAATTATTGAAAATGAATGTTCGGCAATTAGCCGACAAAGAAACCTTGAAAAGAGTTTTTCGGGTGACTTATGAAGTTTATAAAACGGGAAAACCCGTCAAAGAATATGGTTGGCAGATTATCAGAAAAGATGGTGCTATCAGAGATATTGAAGGATCCATATCATTACGTAAAGATGCATCTGGCAATCCCATAGGATTTTTTATTATTGTTAACGATGTTACCAAACGAAAGCAGGCGGAACAAGATCTGATTGACAGCGAAGAGAAGTTTCGGGTGCTGGCCGATTCAACCCCTACAGCGATAGGGCTGTTTCAGGATAACCGTTGGATATATGCAAATCGTGCCGCTGAGCTTATGTGCGGATATTCTCAAGAAGAACTTCGGAAAATGAATTTCTGGGACATTGTTCATCCGGATCATAAGGCGCTTACCATAGAACGTGGCCAGAGGCGTCAAAGAGGCGAGGAGGTACCAGGCCGCTATGAGTTCAAGATTCTCACGAAAGATGGCAAAGAAAAATGGGTTGATTTTTCGGGGGCATCAACAATGCTCAAAGGGAAACCGGCTGCCATCATCAATGTTATTGATATTACCGATCGCAAACTTGCTGAAGAAAAATACCGTAATATCTTTGAAAATGCTCAGGAGGGTATTTACCAGTCAACACCTGACGGGAAATTCATCTTGGCGAATCATTCCATGGCAAGAATACTGGGATACGATTCCCCTGAAGAACTTATCTCCAGTGTAAAAGATATTTCCCGTCAGGTGTATGTAAATTCTGATGATCGCATTAATTTCATCGAAATAATGTCACATCAAAACGTCACAAAAAATAATGAAGTCCGATTCTACAGGAAGGATGGCAGCATTATCTGGGTATCGCGGACAATGCATTCCGTTATTAATGAAAAAGGTCAAATTCTGTATTATGAAGGAATTGTCGAGGATATCACGGGAAAAAAAGAAAGTGTTGAACGGTTACGAAATGCTTTGGAAGGTACCGTCCGGGCGATAGCCTCCATGGTGGAAGCGAGAGACGCATACACAGCAGGCCATCAACGCCAAGTTGCTAATCTCGCCCGCGCCATTGCCACCGAATTGGGTCTTTCGAATGACCGGATTGAAGGTCTTCGTGTTGCGGCCATCATCCATGACATCGGAAAGGTCTCTATCCCATCTGAAATTCTGAGTAAGCCAAGCAAACTGACTAAAACGGAATTCAATCTTATTAAAATTCATTCCGAGGCAGGATATAATATCCTCAAGGACATTGACTTTCCCTGGCCTGTCGCGAGAATTGTCTTGGAGCATCACGAACGAATAAACGGCTCCGGTTATCCAAGAAATCTGAGGGGGGATGACATTATTATTGAAACCCGCATTCTCTCCGTAGCAGATGTTGTGGAAGCCATGGCTTCTCACCGCCCTTATCGTGCATCATTGGGCATTGAACAAGCCCTTAAAGAGATCGAGGAAAACAAGGGCATCCTTTATGACGTTGCTGTGTCGGATGCCTGTCTAAAGTTATTTAGAGAAAGAGGTTATCAGCTATTATAAAAAATATTTAATTCTGTACAATTCTTAATTTTGCAATTGTTGCGAACCCTGAAGTCCTTAGAGCGACGAATCAGAAGCACCTGTTCTTCGATACTGAAAATAGGTAATAGCAAGACAACACAAGGCTAAAGCGCCAAGCAGGATAAAGCCGCCTTGATATGAATCAGTGGAGGCCCTGATGTTCCCGAAGATCAGGGGAAGAATGAAGCCGCCT
>CAYMYR010000060.1:0-15862 GCA_964394715.1 uncultured Smithella sp. | reverse complement strand
AATACAATGCATTAAGATTCCTCACATACGTTCGGAACGCGTGACCCGAAGGGTTTGACATATTCTCTAATTACGACACAGCCTGATGGCAAAGATATTGATTAAGTGCCCATAGTCCATCGAAAATAAACCTTTCATGAATTTAAATTAAAAAAACAATTTGTATTCATCAGGACTTTTTTTCAATTTCTGACATCACTCAATCAATGATCACCATCGATTTAATGGGCGTTTTTAAAAAATCGCCGCTTTTTGAACCCTATAGGAATATCCGGCTTCATGTCAACGGGAAATAATGGCCGTACGAGAAAGTCCCTCAGGTTTGTTTTATCCCCATTGGCAACAGTCGAGGATACTTCTTTTCATCTCATGCCTGCCAGACGGACAAGATTTTTTGTAAAACCCTGTCCCATAATCAGCAAAAAGCATGACGTTATATCGCCACACAACAATATTATAAAATATTGATATAATTAGTTTATTATTAATGCATCTCAATTCAATGGCAAAAAGACTATATATGGTCATTATTGCAATTTATCTATTTGCCTTACAATTAGATAAAAGTAAAGCATTTCCAAACACATAGACTCAAACAGGCAATTCACGGCATCAAAGCAACAACCACAA
Source organism: uncultured Smithella sp. (assembly GCA_964394715.1). Classification (GTDB taxonomy): domain Bacteria; phylum Desulfobacterota; class Syntrophia; order Syntrophales; family Smithellaceae; genus UBA8904. Next base: position 15,232 of record CAYMYR010000060.1, on the reverse strand, counting down.
GGAACGGGTGAAATAAGCTTTCTGATATTCCGGTCCGCCGGCAAAATTCTGGTAAAATGCTTTAATCTATGAGAAGGTTCTTTGCAGAAATTAATTCGCAGTGAAAATTTCTAACCGGTTTTACACAGGAAAGATTACATTCCATGAAAATTGCCTTGTTAGGTCCGGGTCATCCATTCCGCGGCGGCATAGTTCATTTCAATAGCCGGCTGGCCAGGGAGTTGCAAAACCGAAGCAATATAAATGTCGATCTGTTCTACTGGCAAAAGCTCTATCCCGAGTTCCTTCTGCCGGGACCACCTCAATTCCGCCTGGACAAAGAAAGCTCTTTAACATTTCATAACGTCGGAAATAAGTTTTTAAGCTATACCAACCCGCTGACCTGGGTGAAGCTGATTGCAAAACTGCGGAGCGAACAGTATGACATGTTCATTACACACTGGGTACACCCTGTTCACTTTCCGGTACTGAAATTTATTTTAAGCTGCATAAGACTTTTTACAAAAACAAAAATCAGCATCATTACCCATAATGTGCTGCCCCATGAACGGTTTTTCTTTGATGCATACATGACCCGCAGTGTTCTCAAAATGGCACACCGGTTGATCGTTCATAGCAAGGAGGAAGCAAAAAAGCTCTTGAATATCGTATGTATAAACAACACCCCCGTGGTGGCTTTCATCCCGGTCTTTGATCAATTTGTCACAGATGACGACATATCGTCATCTGTTCCGTTTTTCGCCGGCCTGAGAGAAAAAGTGCTTCTTTTTTTTGGTTTCATACGTCAATACAAAGGCTTAGATGTTTTACTGGAGGCTTTTCACTTATTTGCACAAAATCATTCAGACGCTTCTCTTTTGATTATCGGGGAGTCCTTTTATCATCAAAGCGGCCAGACTTCGGCAAAAGAATTTTTTTTGGCAAACTGGCTGCCGGACGATCCTGTTCGATCCCAAATTGTTTGGGTCGACCATTATGTTCCCGATGAAGAAGTAAGCCGTTATTTTTCTGCAGCCAATCTTCTTGTCGTTCCTTATCTGTCTGTAACACAATCGGCGCCTTTACAGGTGGCCTACGCTTTTGACAAACCGGTCATTGCCAGCAACTTGCCCGCTTTTCGCGAGTGTGTTAGCATCGGTGAAAGCGGTTATTTGTTTGAAACCGGAAATGCCGGGGATCTGGCAGCAAAAATAGAATTATTTTTTTCAAAGCCCATCTCCAGTGAAAGCGTAAGGCGGTTCCGACAAAAATTCAGCTGGGAACGTTACGTGAACCTGATCCTCGAAAATGAAAATGCATTCCCTGAAGAAAACTAAAAAAATTCATCATTCTTTCGGGCGTATAAATGAAACAGGTGATAAAAGAGATCCTCTTTAATATGCAAATTATCCTTGATACCGGATCAGCAATGGGTGCTTAAACAGCATGGGGATAAATTCTATCACCAGAAATCTAACCTACCTCCTGGCAGGCCGCGGTGTTTATCTGATCACGCGGTTCATTTATGTCGTCATTCTCGCCACCGTTTTAGGCCCCGAGGTGTACGGGATTATCAATTACGGAATTGCCTGGTATCTGTTGTTTTTTCCCTTGACCAGCATGGGCATGGCCGTTGTTTTAAGCAGAGATGTCGGGAAAAACCGGCCTGAAGGAAGCCGGACAGCGGCACTCACCCTCACCATTCGGATATTATTAATAGTTCTAGTCACTTCGGTGTATCTTATCCTTTCTTTTTTTATGGAGGATGACCCATCTTCCCGTCTTCTTTTGTTTGCTTTTGCCTTTGCGCTGATAGGCCGGTCCATCAGCGCGTGGACGGAGGGTGTTTACACAGCCTATGAAATCAATCAATATTCCTTCCGTCAACAGTCCATCTTTCGAACGATGGAAGTTATTCTTGGCATTTCGGTCCTTTATATCTGGAAAAATCCTTTGCCTGTGGTTTTCATACACGGCATCGTGTGGTGTCTTGAAGCCGTGTACGGACTGTCTGTGGTTCACCGACGGGTATCTCCTTTACGCATCATAATGAATTACAAGGAATTGCAACGTAAATTTCTCCAGGGTGTCTCTCTGGGAACGGCAATGCTTCTCATGGCTTTCCCGAGCCAGGGGCCATTGTTATTCTTTCGTCACCTGGCTTCCGCCAATGGCTCCCTAGGCCAACTTGCGCTGGCCATGCAATTCTTTATTATTTTCTCTTTTATTCCAATGGCTCTCGGAGGCGTTGCCCTCCCCGTTCTAAGCCGGTCGATGGATAAAAACAAAGAAAAAGTCCGGTTGTTTGCGGAAACAGCCCTTCGCGTCACACTGCTTGTCGGAATTGTACTGATTTTTATGGGAACGTCTTTCGGCCCCTGGCTGACGGTCCAAATTTTCGGTGAACGTTACATTGAGGCCGGAACCCTGATTGGCCGGGTTCTGTGCTTGATCATACCTTACTCCATCAACAATGCCATGCTCGGTATCTTAATCGCCGACCGGCAGGATGGACGGGTTCTCTCTTGCACGCTTGTCGGGGCGGCCTGTTTTCTTTTCATCATTTCACAAGCTGTATGGATGTTCAATGCAGCAGGAGCAATTTTTGCTGCAATGTCCGCAATGACTTTGACGGCCGTTTGTTTGATTATTGTAGTATACAGGCGTGTCGGATTTGATTTATCTTCATCTTTGGTGAAACCGGGCATGGCCGTTTTTTTGAGTTCAGCCGCATTTTGTATCCTTTATTATATATGTGCAAAAGCAGCCTTCCCGGTTGCGATGATTATGCTGGCAATCCTCTCTTACCGATTGCGATGCGTGACCCCGCAGGACATGGTCCTGTGCAGGCAACTCTATACATGGATTGCCGGAAAATTTTCTTTTGGTAAATAATTTTTCACGGTAGACAAACTGTTGAGTTTGCTGTAGAAATCACTAAACCTTGTTCTTTTGGGCTGTCTTTTGTACTTCAGGACTGATCATCGTGAATAATTTGAGAAAAGTTTAAAACATGAATAATTATAACAGAAAAGAGATTTTTCTCCTGATTTTAATGACCTTTGTGCTTTTCGTTTTGAAAGCAATCTGGGTTGTAGCCATTTCGTCCGGTCCAATCATTCCTGATGAATTGTTATACAAATTCAATGCTATGGCAATTTTTTCACTTCAAAAATATCCTTTTCCTCACTATCCGCCGGTCTATTCTGCAGTGCTTGCGCCAGCCCTCTTTTTTAAAAACTGGTATGAGGGCATGCTGATCATCAATGCTTTCATATCCAGTCTTATTGTTCCTGCAACGTGGTTTCTTGCCCGGCAGGCAGGAGTCCGTCATCCATTGATTGCTGCCTTACTGGCTGCTCTATTGCCCATGCACGTCATCTACCCAAATCTGCTGTATAGTGAAAATCTGTTCGTGCCTCTTTTTATCCTTGCAACGGCATTAGCCTTGCGTGGAGGCAAGGGTGGTTTTATTGAAGCTCTGCTGTTCGGTCTTGTTTTAGGAGTTGTACATTTTACCCGATATCTGCTTCTTCCCGCTTTGCCGATTCTTTTCGGGGTATGGTTGTACAGTTGGAGCATGCAGCAGAAAACAATTTGTGAAGATAGCACATCTAAAAGATACTCTTCTGCCCTTTTTGTAATTTTTGCCTACGGTCTGCTACTCGGTATTTGGGCGTTCTACGGATGGGCGAGCGGTTTTACATGGACTAAGTTGTTCGGCTTTGGAATATCGGGAGGCAGGGCGAAGTTCGCTCATATCGATACATTTTTAATGTATGCGGCCGCGTATACCGCCCATGTCATTTTAGCCTGGTTTTTGATGTGGATCCTCATCACCGTTTGGGCAGTTCAAAACACTGATAAACAGTGGCGTCTTCAAATTGAACCGATCCATAAACGATTCCTTTTACTTGCCTTACTGCTTCTTGGCTGTTACTGGGCCGTTGCAGTTCGGCATTCGGTTGGTTCAGCACCTATTCCTCCCTTACCGACACGCATCGTTGGGCGCTATCTTTTGCATTTGTCGCCAATCATGCTTGTTGCCGGGGTATTGGCTCTTGAAAGAATTATAGAAAGCAGTGCGCCGTTTCGGAATGGAAAGGCATTCATCGCAGCGGGAATCATGCTCGGACTGGCTTCACTGTCCTGGTGGATTCTTTTTGACAAAGGGATCTGGAAATTCAGCAAATGGTTTGAAGACCCTTACATGGCAGATGTGATTGCACTTGTTTCTTTCCCGATTTTTCTATTACAAATTTTCGCGGCATGTGCCCTACTGACCATGATTGTTCAGCAAAAAAAAGATATCCGCATTTTAATATTGCCGATGGTTTTGCTTATGCTGGTATTTCTGTTCGTGGATGCAAAAAAAATGCTGCATTATCAAGATGGGCTTCATTATCGGGAATTTGCCAAAGCCGCGGCTAACCTTCCCGACCAGGAAGGGCCTTTGCGGATCATTTGCGACGGGAAAGAATCATTAAAAACATGGTCGGGTGAGTGGTTATGGGTTTACGCGAGAATGAAATTCTGGGAAGTGAAACAAAATGATATTTCGATTCAGCATATCTCGTCGCCATTGACTCCTGAACTGGCCGGTTCATCAACGCCTTCACTGCTCCTGACAATGACCCCCATTAATATTAAACCGTTGCGAAAATATACTGTAAACGAAAAACTGTATTATATCTACCTCATTAAATGATTAAAATTACTATTAATTCATGTCGCGAAAACATTAAACAAGACTCGCAACCCTCAAATGACGTAATATAGTCATTTTAATGACTATATTACGTCATTTATTTGCTAAATATTAGCCGGGTAAGTATCCCTTATTAACAATATGCTAAATTTGTTTGTTTTTTTGACTAATTCCGAGCTTTTTCATTCTGGCATTCAACGTAGTGCGTGGCAATCCCAGGATTTCTGCTGCGCCTCCCGGACCACTAATACGACCATCTGTGGTCTTCAGAACATGCCGGATGTAGCGGCGCTGAATTTCATCAATACCCGGCATATCGTCAAACGGGCTTTCTGCTGAAGCGGTCGTTTGGGAGAAAAGCATGAGTTCGATGCGATCTTCAGTGGACAAAAGCACCGTGCGCTCGATTACATTTTTAAGTTCACGAACATTCCCCGGCCAATGGTAAGACAGCAGTGTACGTTCATCTTGCACACTCAACCCCGTAACAAAACGGTTGAACTGCCGCGCGGCTGTATCTAAAAAATGCCGGGCAATCAAGATCACGTCACTTCCCCTCTCACGCAATGGCGGAACTTCTATGTTTGCAATATTGATCCGGTGGTAGAGATCCTGGCGGAAATGTCCCGCCGCAACCTCCCGGGCCAAATTTTGGCTCGTTGCGGTCACCAGGCGGAAACCGGCTTCAATGGAACATGATCCTCCCAGGCGCATAACTCTCCTTTCCTGCAAAGTCCTCAAAAGCTTTTCCTGTGCAGACTTAGGCAGCTTTCCCGGCTCATTGATGAAAAGTGTACCTTTATCAGCAAGCTCAATCTTGCCGATACACTGTTCTGAGGCGGCGGGAAAGGCTCCTTTTTCGTGGCCGAAGAGTTCACTTTCTATAAGCTTTTCCGGAATGATCGTGAGATCCGCCACAATGAACGGACCGCTCCTGCGCGCACTGTGATGATGAATACGTTGTGCAAAGAGCCCCTTGCCCGTTCCGGTCTCGCCGGTAATTAAAACCGTGGTGTCCGATCCTGCAATCTGATCGAGTCGTGCCAGTTCCCGAAGCATCCGTTCATCCCGTGCAAGGATTTCATCCTGACTTTGTTCTGTATTGGAATATATGCGGGCAGAATTGTCCCGCATATGTGTTTCATATTGCTTATCCCTGGCGATAATCCTTTCCATAAAACTGCTTAAGGTCCGCTGCAGACGCAGAAGCAGGCGATCGTCCAAAAAATCAAAACCGTCTTCAAGGCAGTCATTTGCATGGTAAAACACCTCCCGCACGGAACCGCCTGCTTCCACCGGAATGCATAGCGCGGCCAGTGAACCCGAACGGAAACGCTGAGCCCGGTTTTCGTGCACCGACTTGTAAATTAAGGTCAGTTGATTGCGGAATCCGTCATCCAGAACATCCTTCCCTGTCAGATTCCTGCCACAATGCAGTACCAGAGCCTTATTCGGTTTATCAGTAAAGCAGAACAGCCCCGCACGTTCTGACATGAAAAAGCGGCCTGTCGCATCGAGCATCAAACGGTAAATATCAGATATTTCCCTTGTCTGTAAAATTTGTTCAATCATATCAAACAATTGTCCAGCTCTATCTGCAAAGAAATCTTTTTCGGGAGCAGAACTCTCCAGTAAAAAGGTAAGATCATCCGGAAACAGATTCAGGCCGGATAGTCCATCCCAGGCCATCAGTGCAAGTTCCCTTGCTTTGGCCTCATCCCCCTCCTGCATATGCAATCGAGCCATTTCAACGCGGGTTTTGGCAAGTTCGACCCCGTCCCCGGAACGCTTCAGGCAGTTTTCACTTTCGATGAGATCGCGCATACATCTTCCAGCATCCTTTTTGCCCTGCGCCGCCGACAGCCTCAAAGCCATTCCTTTGAGATGCACATTCGACCCGGCCGATAGTCTGGATATTTCACCCGACAGATCAAAAAAAGGCAGCGGGTTAAAACCTCGCTGATGAAAGGCAAGCAACATCTCCAGTAAAAAATTGTCAGGATAGTTCCGCGGCATGACACCGGCAATGACCAGGCGCCTCATGCAACTGCTCATGTGAGAATAAGATTCACAAACGAGACTGTTTTTCAGTTCCGCATATGCCAGTGCAATCTCGGCAATGCTGTAAACGATCCAGTTTTTGGCATTCAAGGCATCTTTCGATGCCTCCCTGAGATGTCCATCGGCCTCCCGGCTTTTCCCCATCATCAGTAGGACCACACCCAGGACAGCACGATAGTGAACAGCCAGTGATGTCTTACCGTTAAGTTCTGCGGCACGCCGGACGGCGTTCAACATACCGATGGCCTGATGAAACCGGCCGGTGAAAGCAAGGCTGGTACCATAGAAAATCGGTGTCAGAGGATCAAGAAAACATTGATCCGGGCTGTCCGACACTCCCGGGGTATTTTCAAGCGTATTGGCAACATCCCTGTGAAGACCCTGCATATAATAAAAAAAGGCGCGGGATTCAGCGGTCCGGGTCAGAATATCCGCATCCCCCAGTTTCTCGACTTCCTGATTCGCGGCCTGCATGATGGACAGAGCATTGTCCGGACGATCATGGAGCATATAGTAGCGACCGAGGTAAAAATTGATAACCGCCCACGAACGGCGATCACCATTCTTCTCGGCAGAGGACCTGGCCTGCCGCAGATTCTTTGAGACTTCGGGACCGAATTTCTCCAGGCGGATCGACAGACGCGACATGTCAATCACAACTTCAATGAATAGCCTGGCGTTTTCCGGGTTTTCGAGAGCGTCCGCCAGATCGGCCTGAATATGGATAAGCTGTGTCCGGGCTTTTTCCAGATCACCGTCTTTTTCCATTGTCTGTGCAATTTCAAAGGCAAGACGGGCGGCATCCGTCACCCGATTGACACGCTTCAGGACACGGACAAGGGCCGTTTTGTCAATTTTATCGTTAAGGCCAAGTTTCTCTGAATGTTGAATCATCTGCAGCAGGCGTTCTTTTGTATTGATTTCACGAATCTTTTGAATCGCCTCGCCTGGCGCATCGGGAGAAAAAGCGAAAGTATCTTCCCCGGCGGGTACAATCAAATCTGCACCCCGTTCAATCACATCCAGGAGCTGAACGTCTGAAAGCGGGGCAAACATACCGGCAGTTTCGACGGGCAACGGCCCACCGAAAGCCTCGAAAACGGCCAGAAATTTCCATTGTTCCTCAGAAAAATGATCATTCAACATAGAGGTTCTATCGCTTGCGTTCCGAAATTTCATTCTATTGATACTGCAAGTTATAGAAAGCAATGAGAATATGCAATAAAAAGTTGTATGTTAACTGTAAATTTTTTCCCGGAGCAAAATTGTCCGGTGCCAAATTCATTTCTGAATTTGGAAAGAGTGGTCAAGACGGCGACCATATTGTGTCTTGACTTTTCATCCGCACAGGAGCATTTTCCAATTATAATTTTACATTTCAAGATGCCGCTTTTTGACATACAGCAGGCAGTACCGACTGTTCAACCAGGCGGTTTAACGTCATCAATTTTACAAAAGAATATCATTTATACATAAAGAGGAGAAGACCATGAAGACGAAAATCACCATTTTTTTACTGGTTCTGATGTTTTCTGCTTTTGCGGCAAGCGCCTGGGGAAGTGATGACACGACCAACAACACATTGTATGGCTTGTCGGCAGGAAACGGTACTATGACCGGCGAATTCAACACATTCATTGGTTATGCCTCAGGCAATGCCAACACTTCAGGCTACAACAACGCTTTCCTTGGAGCCTATGCCGGGAACATTAATTCAACCGGCCATGACAACACCTTCCTTGGACATGAAGCCGGTTCGTACAACACAACAGGATACAACAACACGTATATCGGAAGTTATGCAGGCTACTTCAACGACTCCGGGATCGGAAACGTATTTATCGGCTATAATGCCGGTTATAACGAGACCACCTCCAACAAACTGTATATCGACAATTCTGACACAGACACCCCTCTGATCTACGGAGAGTTTGACACTAACATCGTCACCGTCCACGGCAATCTCGGAATTGGCACCAAAGTCCCGGTAAGGCAACTGCATGTTGTCGGCGATCAGGCGGTTTTCCGCATGGACCGGCCGGCTGACACCGCCGCCTTCATGCTGGTGCGCACTGATGCCGGCGGCACACCCCTGAAGACGTTTGTGGTGGGAGCCAACGCCTCCGGATCCAACTCGGGAAGTTTTGTCATCAACGACCTGGGAACAGCCGTTTCGGGAGCAGGCACCCGCCGGTTGACGATCGATAATAACGGCAATGCCACCTTCACAAACTCGGTTTATGCACTGTCTTTTGTTCCAACAAGTTCCATTGCCTACAAGACGAATGTAAAAACATTCGAAAACGCGCTGGAGACGGTAAAGAAGCTGCGCGGCGTGCGTTTTGACTGGAAGGACAGCAATAAAGCATCCGTGGGCCTGATCGCGGAGGAAGTGGAAAATGTTGTGCCGGAAGTTGTTGCCCATGAAGGCAAAAGGGTAACGGGACTGAATTACGATAGTCTGGTCGGTGTTCTTGTGGAAGCAGTGAAGGAACAGCAAAAGCTTATTGAGGCGCAGAAGGAAACCGTGGCACAACAAGAGAGGACCATTTCCGCCCTCTCCGAAAAAGTGGCCCAACTTGAGCGGACTTTCATCCTGTCCAACGCCGTTTCAAAAGCGGATTGAAGATTGATGGAATAAGCCCGATCCTTTTCAATCGCAGGGGCAGAGACCTTTATCTTTAACCAGAATTACACGATGGAAGAAATTAATCATGTTCTGAATTTTTTTTGCCATTTTCGACTCCCGGTTGATCGGGAAGAGAAATCTAAAAACAAATAGATTTCTCTTCGCCCCGATGAATCGGGACTCATCGAAATGACAGCTGTGACTTTTCTTATCTCTCTATTGCGTAATCCGGGATTAATACATTTGTATAATCTTGTATCCCTTTTCCCGGAAAAGCCGCAGGCAGGCGTCCACGGCGTCCGGATCGTAAATCACGCCCCTGTTTTTCGTAATCTCGTCCATGGCCACGTCAAGACTCAGAGCCGCCCTGTAAGGCCGGTGCGTGGCCATGGCTTCCACTACATCGGCCACCGCCAGAATCCGGGACTCCAAAAGCAGCTTGTCCCCGGTCAGACCGTTGGGATAACCGGAACCATTGATCCGTTCATGATGCTCCAGGATCATTCTGGCAATGGGCCAGGGAAATTCGATGTCCTTCACCATTTCATACCCGGATTTGGCATGCGTCTTGATCAGGCTGAATTCTATGTCCGTCAATTTCCTCGGCATATTCAGAAGGTCTGAAGGAACGGAAACTTTCCCGATATCATGAATCACCCCGGCCATCCGAAGACCTTCAATCAGCTCCGCGGAAAGCCCCATCTCTGCTGCAATTGCAGCGGCAAGATCGGCCACGCGCCTTTGATGTCCCGCCGTGTATGGATCCCTCGATTCAACGATCGAAGCAATGGCCTGAATGGTGTCCACCAACGCTTTCCTCAGTTGATCAACACTTTTCTTCCGATCCGTGATGTCTGTTACCAGTCCCTCCAGATAGAGAATCTTGCCCTTTTCATCACGGACAGCCCGCATGGTCCGGTGTACCCAGATCGTAGCGCCGTCTTTCCTTTTCCACTGGACTTCCGCGTTTTTTACATAACCTTCCCGCTCCAGGAATTCCAGGGTCTGGCTGCGTTCTTCCGGATGTATATACAGTTGACCGGGAATATCGGTAATGCCGTCAATTAATGCCTCGGATGAATCGTATCCCAGTATCCGCGCCATGGCCCGATTGGCCAATACGAACCTTCCTTCAGGAGTTGTACGGAAAATCCCTTCCCGGGCATTGTCAAAGATGCTCCGGTAGTTTTCCTCCATGACTTTGCGCTCGGTAATATCCAGGGAAACACTGGCAAAATAACGGGGCGCACCGCTTGCAGGATTTTTGATGGCGTAAGCCATGGTGTACACATCAAGCAATTTCCCGGTTTTCTGATTACGGTATTGCAGCTCGCCCTCCCATGATCCGCCTTTATTCAGGATGGACATCACCTGCGTCCTGAACATCGGCTGAAGCTCCCCGGGAATAACATCCATGATGTTTTTTCCGGTCACGCGGGCCGGTTCAATGCCCAGCATCCTGCAGCCTGTTTCGTTGAGAAAAACCATATTCCCTTCCGGATCGGTGAGGCTGACCACCTCGATGCTGTGTTTGACAATGGATGCCATCTTCTGCATCTCTTCTTCTGCTTCCTTGCGCTCGGTGACATCTCTTGCCACGACCAAAATCCCGACAGGTTTCTCTTCTCCGCCGCGCAGAAAGGAAAGACTGACCTCCATCCAGGCAATTGAACCGTCCTTCCTGTAGTGTTCCAGTTCCAGCATGCGAATGATATTTGATTCATTCAAACCGCCGGCCTCGCGTTCCATGGCATTTTCAAACACGGTTTGAACAAGGCCCAGGGATTCCGGCGTTAGGACCTGGTCAATGGTCTGGCGCATGGCCTCTTCAACAGTAAATCCGCGCAGCCTCATGACAGCCGGACTGACATAGGTAAAGCGCATATTCATATCAAGGATCATGATCAGGTCGGCCGTGTTCTCTGCAATTAAACGGTATTTCCGTTCGCTCTCGCGCAAATCCGCCTCTATCTGTCCACGGTCTGATTCCAATTTTTCAATTTCCTGGATTCTCTGTTTTAAGAGGGTGTTCTCTCGAAGGATTTCCTGATATTTTCTGGATGTATCCGGCATCTGATTCACCATAATTGCTGAATGTGCCCACCTGGAAAAAAAGGGGCGGACTTTAGTTAGTAAAGTATCAAAATTGATACTAAAATAAACGGTGGAAAATGGAAATGTCAAGAGGAATATCGGCAGAGGATTGCTTAAAATAAAGGATAGCCCGAAGGAATGATCACGGGGAATCGACTGTCTTGTAAAATTTCTCAATATATTCTAGGCTGCCATATATTGAGGATGGATTGATGACGCCTTCTCGATCGTTTGAAAACGGTGTTCAGACATCTTGAAAAACAGGAAATATTGATGTAGGACTTTTCGTCGAAAAAAAATCGCAAATAAACCAATGAAAGGAATTAACATGAAACATTTTTATTCAGTTGTTTTGTTGCCTGTGCTGGTTGTGCTTTTTCTGGCGGGTTGCGCAGCGAATCCCTTCGCCCCTGAAATAATTTCAAAGGCGGGAGCTTCGGTTGGGACATCTGCCGGCGCAGGAACTGACCAGGCAATGATACCGGACAGCAAGGAATGGGAACCGCTTGGAAAAACCCGCACGGGTGAATGCTTCTATAAAGTAACGGGCACCGATAATGCAACCGGTATCGTAACCGTCTCCACCTATAAGATTGTAAGTGATCACTACAGGAAAAGCACTATCGAAAAATGGCAGAAAGACCATCCCGAACTGGCAAAAAAATATGAAAAATTTGACCACAATGTCAGGGTTGATGAAATCGATTGCAAGAACAAACAGTACAGAATGAAAGAAATTGCGGATTATGACAACAAGGGAGAGGTGCTGCATGTCAGCCCCCATCACAGTCAGGAATGGCAGCATATTCCAATCCTCACCGGACTGGACAAGCTGCGCCAGAAACTTTGTGCCCCCGAGGTCAAGCCCGCTGAGCCAACAAAGCCGGCTGCGACAAAAAAGCTCTTCAGAAAAAAGAAATAATGCAGCTATCGTTTCGCTTTCTTTCCGACGGATCCCGTCGGGAGGGCAGACTGGTATAACTTAAGGAAGTAACCCGCAAAGGTTACTTCCTTTTTTTTCTGCGCCCTAAAATAACTTGACATCATCACGGTATTTATTTATTTTGTATGCTAAATAAATTTAATGGTGTTTCCATGATCAGCTATCAGGATGTTCTCCTTTTTATACTCAGCAAAGCCAACCAAAAAGTGTACGCGACTTTTAAATCAAAAATGCAGCCTTACAACCTAACACCCATACAGGGGCTGGTTCTGCACGCTCTTTATGAAGAAGAGGGGCTTTCCGCGGGAGAACTGGGAAAGCGATTGATTCTGGACAGCGCAACCCTTTCGGGCGTTCTGGATAGGATGGCGGAAAACGGCTGGCTGGTTAAGAACGTCAAGGAGGACAGGCGCGTCCTGAGTCTTCAATTAACCGACAAAGCACATCAATGCCGCGAACATTTCTTAAAGAAAACCGAGGAATTGAACCAGGAAGTGCTTTCTATTTTCAGCATGGAAGAACGATTGCTGCTCATCCGGATGTTGAAAGACCTTCGGAAATAAAATGCATCCTAATATTTAGCATGCAAGATATAATTGTTAGCGGGGAGGTGATTCATGTCAGGCAAATCAGGAAGTTTAAAAAGCACCAAAAAACACCATTGTGCTGCCACGGATTATGAAAAAATTTTTCACCCCCGGACCGTCGCCATTGTTGGCGTTTCCGCTGAAGAAGGCGGCACCGGTTTCGGCACCGGCATGTTGAAGTCCATGACGGCCATAGGATTTGAAGGGAAAATATATCCCGTCAATCCCAAAGGCGGTAGGATTTCCGGCATGGAAATCTTCAGGCGCGTGGAAGACATCCCTGAGGAAATCGACTTTGCCGTGATTGCGGTGTCGGCCCGGCATGTTCCGGAAGCGCTGGAAGCCTGCCGCAAAAAGGGCGCGGCCGGTGCGGAGATCCTGTCTTCGGGTTTTGGCGAACTGGGAACCGAAGAAGGCAAAGCGCTGGAAAAACAGATTCAGGAAGCAGCCGCCAGAGGAATCCGGGTGATCGGCCCCAATTGCTTCGGTATTTATTGCCCGGCAAGCGGACTGACCATGCTTCCGGGGCCGGACCTGTCGCGCATCAGCGGACCGGTGGCCTTCCTTGCACAGAGCGGCGGCATGTCAATCGATCTCGCGCATGCAGGAAATTACCTGGGCATCCGTTTCAGCAAGGTGGTAAGTTTCGGCAACGGCGCGGATCTGCGCGAATCGGAATTGCTGCACTATCTGGCTGATGACCCGGAAACGCAGGTGATATCAATGTATATTGAAGGCATTCAGGACGGTGATGCTTTCTTTCTTGCCATCAAAGAAGCCGCTTCCAAAAAACCGGTGATCGTTTTCAAGGGAGGGCTCTCCGTCGCCGGACAAAGAAGCGTCGCCAGCCATACCGCCTCCATGGGGGGAAGCCGCGTTATCTGGCAGTCCATCCTGAAACAGGCAGGCGCCATCCAGGTTCATGACCCGGAAGAACTGGCGCAGGTCATCCTGGCCTTCTCGCTCCTGCCGAAAAAAACCTTCAAAAGCATTTCAGTTATCGGCGGGGGCGGAGCGATCGGTGTCACCGCCTGCGACACCGCCGAAAGTTACGGCATTGAAGTGCCTCCGTTACCCGCCAGACTCCAGGACCGGATCGGCAATCATCTTCCCAAACCGGGATCAAGCGCCATCAACCCTGTTGATGTGGCCAATCCCTATGTTTCACCGCAGAATCTGAAGGAAGTTCTTCTGGCCGCCGCGGAAGATCAGCGGATAGAGCTGCAAATCCTCGATTCGCTTCTATACCATTATCAACCACTCGCCAGAATGTTTGGCCAGCAGATCACGGCCATCACGCCCTATAAGGAACTGACCCGCGCTGTCCGGGATGTTGTCGATCAAACTGGAAAACCGGTCATCGCGGTCCTGCCCAACCCGAAAAGGGGACCGGAGGATATGGACATCACTCAACTCATCGCCCTGACCAGGCAGGAATATATCCAGCTGGGGATCCCTGTTTTTGATGAACTGCACGATGCCATCCGGGCAATCGCTCACATCAACAATTATTATGGAGGAAGGAAAACATGAAGAACTCAAAAGCGATGCGCATTATTGAAAAGGCCTTGCGTCAGGGGCGCAAAACCCTGTCAGAATACGAGTCCAAGCAGGTTCTGGCCGCCTATGACATCCCTGTCACCAGGGAAGTGCTGGTCAAGGACAAAACCGGTCTGGACAAAGCCATCAAAAAAATCGGTTTCCCCCTGGTCATGAAAGGATGCTCCGCGGACATCGCGCACAAGACGGAAAAGGGTCTGATTCACGTCGATATCCGGACATCAACGGAAGCAAGAAAAGCTTTCCGTGAAATCATGGCCGGGATGGAAGGTTTTGAGGGCGGCGTCTTAATGCAGGAAATGATCAAGGGACGTCGTGAGCTGGTGATGGGACTGACGCGCGATCCTCAATTCGGCCCCTGCGTGATGTTCGGTCTGGGCGGCATCTTTACGGAAATATTGCGGGACATCTCTTTTCGCCACGCGCCGCTGGAAGCAAGGGACGCACGGGAAATGATGCAGGAGATTCGGGGGCACAAGATTCTCGATGCCGTGCGCGGCATGGAAGCAGCCGATACAAAACAGCTGACCGGCATGTTGCTTAACATCGGCCGAATCGGAGTGGAAATTCCGGAAGTTTCGGAAATCGATCTGAACCCCGTGATTATTAACGGGTCAAAGCCGGTTGTAGTGGATGCGCTGGTGATTTTAAAGCAGCCAGCCGAAGAATAA
>CAYMYR010000059.1:0-16128 GCA_964394715.1 uncultured Smithella sp. | reverse complement strand
CAGAGCAACTCACTGGTGCTGGGGTCCATCAACGGCGTGAATGGGGCGACGGCAGACACGAATGTCGGCATCGGCACAACTGCTCCGGTGCGGCAGCTGCATGTCGTCGGAGATCAGGCGGTTTTCCGCATGGACCGGCCGACAGATACCGCGGCCTTCATGCTGGTGCGTACCGATGCCGGGGGCACACCCCTGAAGACGTTTGTGGTGGGAGCCAACGCCTCCGGATCCAACTCGGGAAGTTTTGTCATCAACGACCTGGGAACAGCCGTTTCGGGAGCAGGCACCCGCCGGTTGACGATTGATAATAACGGTATTGCCACATTTACCAATTCGGTTTATGCGCTGTCTTTCGTTCCCACGAGTTCCCGTGTTTATAAGACCAATGTGAAAACTTACGAAAACGCGCTGGAGACCGTGAAGAAACTCCGTGGGGTGAGCTTCAACTGGAAAGAAAGCGGAAAGCCTTCTGTCGGTTTGATTGCCGAGGAAGTGGACCAGGTGATTCCTGCGGTTGTAGCGCATGACGGCAAAGACACTGTCGGTGTGAATTATGACAGCCTGGTTGGAGTGCTTGTCGAAGCGGTCAAGGAACAGGAAAAAACCTTACAGGAGCAAATGATAATAGTTGAGCAGCAGCAAAATATTATCGCTGCGCATTCAAAAGAGATAGCTGATCTTAAGCGTTTGGTAATTATATTAAATGCAGTATCAAAAGCAGATTGAATCAGTTAATTCAATTGCCTTCTTGTACTGAAAATATATTAAAAAAACAGAAAATATGTCATTTCCAAACAAATCGGAGCAGGGTCAGCAATGGCCCTGCCTCTTTTGCACATTACAAATGTTTATCGTTGGTGCTCGACGGCGCAAGTAAGTGCGACAATGTGGGTCAGCTCTTTCGCTGGTTCAGAAATATTTTAAAATCATCCATGGCTTTATATCTATCTCCTCCTGCATGTTTCTCCATGCTTTCGTTTTATGTATGCTACATTGCAACCGAATAATCGTTGATATGGATTCATGCTCCATGGTCAAGAGTTGTATATGGCGTCTATTTAAATAAAATGTTTATCATGATAAAGCTCGCGGCATAATCTCACAGTGATCCGAAAAGCCGGCAGGGGGAACGCCCAAAGCCTGAAGCAGACGGGCCCAGTAATTAACCTGTGCAGCAGTGCTGGCCAGGATCACAATTTCCCTTTCGGTAAAATTTGCCTTTAGTTTAGTGACAAATTCCTGCGGAAATAAAAGAGGTGATTGGGAAATTAAAACTGCATATTCCATTGCAATAATTTCACGCAAAGAAAATGTACTCACCGCTGCGATGGCAATTCTTCCCTGCAATGCCGAAAACTCATCTGGAGTGATTCCAAATTGATCATGGTCATAGGAATTCATATCAATGCAGAAAGGGCAGGCAACAGTAAATGATGTCCGCAGGCGGACCAACTTGAGGATTCGTTTATTCAAAGTTTTGTCTTTGTGGGCAACCAGGCTTTCCATGATACTGGAACTGATGGCCACTTTGGGATACCACGCAAGCAGTTTGCCGGGCAGAAGATCGCGGCCGGTTACTTTCCGGGAAATCCAGATGCCAATCCTTAGATAAAATGGAATGGACCTTGGTGGATCGATAAAGGCCTTCATAATGAACTCCTTCATATGGGTAAATGATATAAATAATATACAATTAATTTTTATTATTGTTTATCAAAAAGTTTGTCGCTCGGGATTTTATAAGGAATCAGCATCGGCACCTGTGAACTGTATTCAAGGTATTGGCATCCGAATTCACGATGAAGGTCCCGATCCTCCAGAAATGTGCCTATAATAATCCAGATCGTCCACATGATATTGAATATCAGCCTGTCGAGAGTAAGAACGGGACAAGCCCAGATGATAATGATCACAAACAGATACAGCGGATGGCGCGACCAGCGATACGGGCCTTTTGCAATGATCTTCTGAAGTTTGGACGGTTTATTGCTCATATAACGCATCAGGGGCTTGACACCAAGCGCATCAAATGAACCCAGCGATTTAGCTCCCCAGAAAAATCCAGCCAGGCAAAGAAAAAATAAAGCGCGGATAAGCCAGAAAATAACCCCATCAGCCTGTGCAATGAGAATAGGAGATTTCTGCCAGAAAACCAATACCACCAGCAAAGCAATTGCTGAAGTTATTCCATAGAAGGCATTATGATACACATCCAGCATGTATTTCTCCAGCCATTGTTTGAATCCTCTGCGAACAAATATACTGTGCTGCAGGAAAAACATGATCGATAAAATTGCGTCTATCAGCAATGCATCCCGGGCTTCTACACCAAGATCAATGACGGTAAAGGAACCCCAAAAAAGAAAGAGCAAAAACATGATTCCCGACAACGGACCAAGCATCAGGAGAATCCAGATCAATATGACACTTTTGGTATGATTCCTGATGAAATCGGTATTTAAGGTTTTAATCAGAACACTCATAGAATGCCTCTCCTTATCACTGAATGTTTTATAGGTATCTTCTTGTTGTTTGCATGTAGGCAAGATATTCATCACCCAATTTTGAAAGTAAATAATCCTCCTCCCGCAAAACAATCATGTGGTGAAAAGCGATTGCAATGCCTGATACTGCAAAATTGACGGGATTGGGTGCAATCACGCACGATGATAGAATTATCAGAATAAATCCGAGGTACAAGGGATTTCTGCTGAATCTAAATATTCCATCCGTCTTGAGGGACTGGATCGAACCTTCGGGCAAGCCGATTATCAAATCATTGTCGAGCTTTTTCATTGCAATAATGGCGATAACGATACCGAAAAAAAACGGCACCATTGTGAGCCATTTGAGCCACGCCGATGGCGAATACCATGCCAGTTCCGGCCATAAAATACCGGCCGGAATAAAAGAGCAGGAAAAGAATGCACATAACTTGGCGGTTATGAATGCCACCGGATGGATTGGGGGTATGGCGAATATGTTAATACCCTGCATGATTATTCTTATTATAAAGAAAACAAGAACAAACGAAAACGCAATAAATCCTATTAGTATAATGTCACTTAGCATGTTTTAATTTCATCAAAATCTATTCAGTTTGATGATGTCTCCTTTTATTCTTTAATGATGCCACAACAAGCCAGGCACCGGTCAGAACAAAGACAAGCGGCCAGAACAACTGAATCTCTGGCGGAAACCAGCCGGCTGCCTTTCCAAACCAGTAAAGGCCAACCACAACAAGGAATATCCCCCAAAAAATACCACTGTTTCCTCCACCGCACACTGTACCACAACAATGCCTTTTATTTTTTGATTCACTGGAATTTTCATTTTTTATCATTTTCTTTTTCCTTTCTTATTGTTGCCGATGTTCTACCCGCCTAGGAGATGGGGAACCAAACTGATGTTTGGCCCCCCATCCATTTTGTTATGTTTTATTCACTGTATCACCGGATTCTTTCTTTATTGATTTACAGAACGTTTCCATTTTCGACCGGCAGGCTTTAAAATCAAAATTTTCACCTTTGCCACCGCAAAACTTTTTCATCATTTCTTCACAGTTTTTGAAATCAAACTTTCCCGCGTTTTCTCCTGCGGATCCTGAATTACAGCATTTGTCCATAAAGGACTGACAAAACCCAAATCCCTTACTTTTAACCGCTTCTTCCTGTGTTGACATAAAAATATCCTCCTTTTTTATATTTCGATATATCTATATTTCGATATATATCAAAATATAATATTAATTATTCTTTTGTCAAGGATATTTGCCTGAAGAATTAAAATACCTTATATCTATTTAAATATTAAGTATTTACGGTCAATAAATGCTGAACGTGAGGAATATATTCTATCCGGAGGAACCCCTTGCATCTTCTATATCTTCTTATCGCCGGTGAGATATCCAACCATCATCCTGATGGTTTCATCTACAGGCTTTCAAAGAATTGTCTGGCCTTGTCTTTCACACCTGACAAGTCCTGCATTACGAAGCTCTTTAATATGATGGGATATTGTGGAAAGAGAAATATTAATATTGCTTGCCACGTTGCATACAGAAGGCTGGTTATCTTTATTGAGCATTGCCCGCGCCTGACACAGTCTTATATTCTCAAAAACCGCCAAACGAGTTTCATTGGACAAAGCCTTAAACGCGGCAGACATCCGTTCCCTATCTTTGTCGCTTTTCTGTTTTCTTGATTTTTCCGGCATAAAATTCAACTTTTTTATTTAGATGTTTATATACTTGTAGAAATATTATAATCTTCAATTCATTTTGTCAACTGGAATATTGATTAACATTTTCTTTTTTGTTTTCATTTTATTTATGCTCGACACGGTTGCCGGAACAAGACTTCATCGCATATGGTCAGGTCAAGTATGATCCGGGACAACTCAGAAAGCAGAAAGGCAGAGCCGGTTTCAGCTCTGCCTTTCTGGAGAAACAGCACGTTTAGAAAAAATATTGAAAAGTACTTATTTCCGGATTTTCCTGCGGATGCTTAATACGCCCATCAGCCCGAGTCCAAGAAGCATCAGGGTAGCCGGTTCGGGAACCATACTGGCTGCGTAAGCACCGATCTGCGCATGAACTTCTGTTGTTGGGTGAACACCGATCGTATCCCACCACGCATAGGTTATTCCCTCGCAGGCCGCAGGGTTTGCCGCACAATTGGCCAGCCATGTACCGGTAGAATTATCAATGTCAAGGGTAAGCTTCGTTAAATCCAGTAAATAAAAATCAACACCCGGGTTTAAGGTGTCCAGAGTACCAAGAGATGCACTCAATGCCGCATTGAATTCATTCATCCACGTGACATAAGGAGCAGGTTGCTGTGTTGTGGCAAGGTTCATGATCATGAAATCATCGGCCCCGATACTGATGAGATATGATATCGCACCGGCGATATTGAGCGCTGCCTGGGTAGCATTCCTGCTATTGAACATGTCATTGCCACCCGCAGAAATGGTGATGAGGGTGTTGTCGGCAACATTTCCGAAAACGGAATTGTATGCCCCAACCTGCCACTGTAACCCAGTGATGGGCAGACCCGCAGCAGGATTATCCATGCCTGATGTTGCTCCACCGTATGCCATATCCAATAAAGATGCCCCTAAGTCCTGGGCAAGATACTCCACCCAGACGGGGCCATTGGAAAAACGTTGAAACCCGAACTGGTCGTAGGGATTGTTGTTGCCGACAGCTGCATACGGGGTACCATTGAGTTCATACTGGCCATTGTCCGAAAGACTGTCGCCAAAACTAAGGACACTGCTGTAAGCGTAGGCCCCGGCAGCAACAGAAAGAACCAGCAACAGACTCATAAACCACGTTACAATATTTTTCTTCATCTTCAGATTCATGATTTCCCCTCCTTCATGTTGGGCATATCCTTATCTCTTAACTTGTTGTTCCGCTGACTCCTGTTTGGATGACTGATAAAATGAATCTTTAAGAATAATCGACAACAACGGCAATTCCATATCTGTAAAATTAAACAGCATAAAAAATGCCAATCAATTATCTATTTGATATTATTGTTTTATTAATTTTCAAAAATTTGGATATGGAAAAATCTGCAAAATTCCCCGACACTTAAAAACATAGCATGACCGCTTGTTTCTCCTTTTACCTTATTATATCAAAATGATAGAATTTTATTGTATCGTCAAATATTCCGACAACATCATTCATAAAAAATAAAACTTTGCATAATCAGTAAAATGTAAAAATACCTTTTCGTCTGAAAGACTCTGTTTTGCCAACCAACCTGCAAAATAATCCCCGCCTTCAAAATAGAGAAAACCTGTCAACATGATCAATTCGGACAGGCTCGTCCATGATTGAAACAGATACAGCCCCGAACAATACTTGCGCAATTTGCATGGTGGCTTGCAAAGGGGGAAAAGATATTGGACCTTCCTTGCAATGGCGGGAATCCAATTTGTAATACAATGCCAGACCATTTTCGACGGTCTGCTCTCTTTTTTTAATGAATGAGATTTTTTTCTTGACATAAAAGAAATTTTATTATTACACGCGCGAACAAGCAAAGCCACCATCAGAAAAGAAAAACGAGAATTCTGGAATCAACCACTTCGCAGAAAACTGTCGAGGTGTAAATGAACGTCATTAGATCGCAGCAAACTGCGAAGCGCGAATGATCGTAGGATTCAGCGAAATGAAAAAAAGGAATATATCGTTATGCAAGAAAAAAGGAAATCTGAACGGCTGAAGGAATTAAGCGATATTCACACAACTGTCCTGGCTACAGAAAACCACCTTCCCAAAGGGAAAATTTGCTACAATTACAGCGAGGACATTTCTGTGTCCGGTGCCAGGATTCGGGGGAACGTTCATTTGCCCGTCAATACCCTTCTCAAAATAGACTTTACATTGAAAAAATTAAAACAAAAGATAACCGCGATTGGAATAATCAGATGGACCAAAGGCATCATTGAAGACAAGTATTACGAAGCGGGAGTAGAATTCACCAACACATCCGTGGAAGTTATAAAGCAAATTGCCGATTACATCTCATGGAGAAAGAAAATCATCAGCCTGAGTCCTTTTGCAATCCCTTTTTATACGTACGATAAAGCAAGGGAGTCAGACTCACCATAGACGCAGCTGAATCGGAATGCACATCATATCAGCACAATCAAATTCCCAACATGGTATCCGCTTTTTCGTCTCCTGAAGGCTCGCGTTCACGGACCGGCAACATCAGAAGAATGCCTACGATCTCCAGCAGCATGCAGAAAAAGAAAGCCGTATCAAATGCACCGGTAAGCTCCGTTGAGGGAATCCTGCTTGCGGTGACTTCCGCCAGCTTCGGTCCCGCAGCAATCATGCCAACCAGCATCACAACCGCCACGCCAAGCGTTGATCCGATATTGGCCATTACCCGCATAAGTCCGGAAGATGACGCTCGCTCACTTACAGGCGCCTCTCCCATCACCGCGCTCGCAAGCGGTGTGAAGGCCACTCCGGTTCCGCAGCCGAACAAAAGGAGATACAGGGCAACAAATCCTGTTCCTGTCTGCGCTGAAAGATTTGAGAGCAGCAGCGTGGCAGCAGCGCAGATCAAGAAACCGGCGATAATGGGCTTCTTTGTACCGATAACATCGGACAATCTTCCGGCAATCGGGGCAGACAGAATCATCCCCACCGGCATGGTAAGCAGGATAACGCCTGCATGGTCGGTCGGGATGTTCCTGATCAGTTCAAGATAGAAAGGCATCATGATCATCACGCCGGCCATTGCCATTTGAACGAGAAGAATTCCGATATTCTGCAGGGTAAAATCTCTGTTGTAAAAAAGGGAAAGATTGATGAGGGGACTCGATGTCCACCGCTCCCGGAGAAAGAAGAAAAACCAGAAAACCAGCGATATGGCGATCAGCACGAATCCCAAAAATATTCTGTTCCCCTGGGCTGATGTCAAACCCGTCACAAGACAACCAAGCGCAATGAAAAGAAGAAGAACTCCCGGAAGGTCCATAGTCGTTTGCGGTATTGACGGACGCAGCTCCGGCAGAACCTTCATGCCCAGAAGCGTGGCAGCGATTCCCACCGGCATGTTGACATAAAAAATAAAGCGCCAGGAAAAAGTGCTGGTCAGGAATCCGCCGACCACCGGCCCAAATGCGACACCGAGCATCAGGAACATCGACATAATGCCGAGAGCCTGCCCGCGAACGGCGGGCGAGAGATATGTGGTGATCATGACAGCCCCTAGCGCCGAGATCACTGCCCCGCCCATACCCTGCAGCATGCGGGCAAGAATGAGTGCCCCGATGTTCGGGGCGATTCCGCAAAACATTGAACCCAGCGTGAAAAGGAAAAATCCTATCAGGAATATATTGCGGTATCCTTTCATGTCGCCAAGACGGGAAGCGGCAAGGAGAAGACTGACCATGACGATCAGGTAAGCATTGAGCACCCAGGACACGGTAACGGTGGATACGTTGAAATACCTGGCGATGGAAGGAAGAGCAATATTCACAATGGTGGCATCAAGTCCGGCCATAAACGAACCGAGCGATATCACCAGAACAATCGTCAGATCACGGCGTGACATCCCCTGCCGGGAAGGTGTTTGGTCCATCATTCATCTCCTGCAGTTCAGTATTGATCACCTTTTCGACGCAACCATCATATCACCTCCCCCTACCACTGGTCCGTCCCTGATACTTTTTCACATCATCTGTATCCAAAGGAGGGTATATCAGGACTTTCCCATTTTCCTTCATAATAATACCACTGACAAGCCCCAGCATGGAGTACCACTCCCCAATTTTTTGCCCATGATCGTCCAATATATCGAACCCGTGCGCTTTTTGAAGGCAGCAGTCCAACAGCCGCATTTGCATATTGAACACAAGTCCCGATATGATTTCCTGTTTCGGCTCTATTTCCTTCCACAGATCCCTGTCTCCATCAATCTCATACGATTTTTTGAGACCGAAAATCGCCACGGGATAAACGTCGGACCCGGTCAGAAAATAGTTGTAATCATCATTGATGGAAAATCTTTCAAAATGGACGGTGGCGGTGGCGCTTGGTTTCAAGCTTCCCGAATTTTTAAGCAGCGCACCCGTGCACCCCAAAAACAATCCTGCCATACCAAGGACCAGCATAATGCCTGACAGCACTTTGTATTTACGATTCACATGAACCTCCATAAATAATAATTTTACGTTCAAATCGCTCATAAAATAATTGATCTTTTTTTGTCATTTTATAACTTAAAATATACAACATATGCAGTTCAAGTGCATCTGTTTTATAATTTGTGTTTTCTACAGTTGATGAAATATAAGAAAAATGCAAGATTACAACGATTCATTGTGGGAACAATTTAATATGATCAAAATGCCAGACAAACCCATGGGAGGGTGCAAATTTTATGAAGTCTTATGATGTGTTGATAATCGGGTCCGGACCGGCGGGCCTGTTTGCGGCCATGGAGCTTGAAAAAATGGGGATCGAAAACATTGCCATCATCGACCGTCATGCCTACACCGCCGGCGGTCTTCTGAACGACGGCAAGCTGAATTTCGATCATCGAATCGGTCTTGACTTGAACGAACTTAAGATTGATGTTGACACGGCATGCCATTACATCAACGAAGTTAAGACCATTTTTACACGATCCCCCCGCTGCCGCCAGGTAACTTTCATCGACAAAAATGAAAAAATTAATGTGCTGATGAATATTGCATATGAGCATGGCGTTGAATTCATTGCCCCTGAACAATGGCACTGGGGAACCGATAACGGCAAAGCCATCGTGGATCACCTCAGAAGTTATCTGGGGAAAACGGTCTTCCTTCTGGATTCAGAAGTCATTTCCATCGAAAAAAGAACCGGTCATCTCTATCGCGTTGCCGCACGCAAAAAAGGCAAAATATTTCTGGCAGACGCACCCATTATTCTGGCCGCTCCGGGTCGCAGCGGTGCCTACTGGTTCCGGGATACCGCAAGCACACTGGGAATTTGTCATAACTTTGGCCCAATCGACGTTGGAATAAGGCTTGAACTGAACAGAAAATTTTATGACGAAATAACGAATATCGTATATGACCCCAAATTCATTTTCAGGACCACCCGGCATAAAGACAGGGTCAGAACCTTTTGTACCAATCCGGGCGGCAGGGTTCGCCTGGAAAACTACGGCCAGTTCAAACTGGTAAACGGCGACGCCCTTTCCGGTCGCAAGACATCCAATACCAACTTCGCTTTGATCAATACAGTCGCCCTGACCACACCCTTTTCCGATACAACCGAGTTCGGTCACATGATCGCCCGGCAATTTCATCTGCTGGGCGGGGGCCAGCCGATCGTTCAGAGAGTGGGAGATTTTCGTGAGGGAAGAAGGAGCGCCAAATCAACATTTGACAGCCGAATCCGCCATTTTGAAATGTGCAAGGCAACCTGTTTGGTCACGCCGGGAGACATCACCCTTGGATTACCGGCGCGTATTGTTGACAACCTCTGGGAATCGCTGAAACGGCTTGATAAAATCATCCCCGGCATTCTTCATCCTTCGACGCTTCTTTATGCACCCGAGATAAAGTTTTTTGACACGCACTTTCCGACCGATCAGAATCTGGAGACGAATGTCAGTGGCATTTTTGTTGCCGGCGACGGTACGGGGAAAAGCCGCGGAATCGTGGGTGCCGCCATCTCAGGTATGATCGCTGCGAAAGGCATTGCAGGAAAAATCCGATGAAAACAACGTTTGCCTTTTTCCCATCAGATCATTCCTGCAAAAGATGGAAAGTAGGCAGCCTCCCGTTTTCATGACCTCATACGTCACTACCGGACGGATCTTTTTCCTTCGCACAGACCGTCTGGCATTGTCTTGATTTCGGGACTGTCAGCTGATCAACTCTTTGAAAAATGAGATTTCCAAAAGCCATCATCAGAATAGTGATGAATATAACCTGTGTAACAACACCGGCATTCATGAACGGCAGTAACATGGCTCCGGGAATATAAAGAAAAAGCAGGATTGTAATCAGGCCTCGCGGGGCAAAATAAAACAGGGGTTTCAAGGGCATTCGCAAAATGGCTTTCAAAAAAATAGCGCGCAATATGAAAATCACGGAAGTAAAGATTAACGCTATGATCAGATTATTAAGGTTCAATAAATCCGAGACATTGATGTAAAATCCGAACAAAACAAAAAAGAATGAACGGACAATGAACGTAAGCTCGGCAACGATGCTTTTAAAAGAACAGACTTCATCGTTGAATTCTTTAAAATCAATCATTTTTGTCGAGTAGCTGTTCTTAAATAAATCATTATTATTCATAACCAGCCCGAAAATGAGAACAACGACCAGGGAAGGTAAATGCATCAGATAGGCCAGCGCGTAAATTAAAACAACAGCCGTCATAATCACCACATGCTTTACGTGGTGATTGATTTTATGCAGCATCACGGCCAGAGCGGAACTGAACAAAACAGAAAGAATAATCGTGATGATGATATCCCACAAAAAACGCAGGACACCCAATTCCATGGAACCGCTGCTGAACAAAAAGTAATTGAACGTCAGGATACCGACAATGTCTGATAGGGAACTTTCATAAATGACAAATTCCCTTTCCGGGTCTGCCAGACTAATTGCCGACGGGATGGCAACCGCACTGCTGATAATGGCAATGGGAATGATATTGACCAGAGATGTCCTGACATCGTAATGCAAAACATAGAACAACATCCCTGTAAAAAGAACCGTAAATACAAGAAATAGCACGATAGCCGAAGACAGAGAACCGATGATCAGTCTGGTTTTTTCTCTACTTAAAGTCAAATCAAGACTGGCTTCCAAGACGATCAGAATCAAACCGAGAGTGCCCATAAAGGGAAGAATGCCGTTTATGGGCAATAGCTGTAATTTATAATAATCGGCAACGTAATGAATGGCCATGCCCGTGATGATCAGCAAGAGCACACCGGGCAGTTTGGAATATTTAGATGTAATATCAAAGATATATGCCAGAAGAATAATGAGACAGAAAGAAATAAGAATATAATATGTCACGGCATTAAACCCTTTGAAGAATTGCTTTCACGAAAAGCCCGGATGAATAATTCAAAATAATTTTCACAAATTTTTAATTTCTCAACCCGATTTTCAGGCAGAATTCTGTTCAGGATTAAATAATGTAAAATATTATATATATCAAGTGGCAAGGTTTACTTCTGAAGAATCATTTGTTACGGGTCTCCCCCATACGGACTTTAATCCGGCAGCGGATATGAACCGTCTTCGAGATGTACTTCCGTCCCCACAACGGCTGGATTGAAAACACACAGAAGACGGAGGTCTTTTGAAGCCCGTAAAAGATGATCGTCATGGTTGTTGAGGGCATACATCGTTCCCGGGACTATGGAATAAATCTTTCCGTCTGCCAGCGTTTCAACTTCGCCTTCGCCCTCGACACAAAAAACGGCCTCCAGGTGATGTTTGTACCAGATGCGTGTTTCCGTTCCAGCAAAAATGACCGTTTCGTGGAAGGAAAACCCCATTCTGTCTTTTTTCAGAAGAAGCCGGCGACTGACCCAATGATGATTTTCAGCCCAGACTTCGCGGTCTGTCCCCATGATATCGTTGATCGTTCGAACCAGCATGGTTTGTCCCTTTTTTCACCGTTTTTTCATCACACTGCCGATAGAGGCATCCAGGATATCCAGGCCTTCCTTGAGTACCTCATCAGGGATAATCAGCGGAGCGAGAAATTTAATGACATTATTTCTGGCGCCTGCCAATTCTATGATCAGTTTGTTTTTGAAGCATTCCATAGAAATTTCTCTCGCAAGTTCGGGCGGGTCAACAGCCATTCCATAGATGAATCCCCTGCCCCGCACCTCCGCGTTCAACTGCGGATATTTCCCGCTGATGGCATTGAGACGGCCGGAAAGAATTGCCCCCTTGCGGAAAATATCTTTGGAAAAACGGTCGTCCTTCCAGTATTCGAGCGCCACGGAAGCGGAAACAAAAGCGAGGTTGTTCCCGCGGAAAGTTCCGGTGTGCTGACCGGCTTTCCAGATATCGAGCTCACGGCGAAACAGAACCAGCGACATGGGCAGGCCGTAACCGGAAAAAGATTTGGAGACCGTGACAATATCCGGCTTGATGCCGGACTGTTCAAAACTGAAGAAATGTCCCGTGCGGCCGTTCCCAACCTGAATGTCATCGACAATGAGCAGGATGTCGAACTCGCGGCAGATGGCTTCGACTTCGCGCAGCCATTCGTCAGAAGCCACACGGATTCCGCCCTCGCCCTGCACAGTTTCGAGAATGACGGCGGACGGGATATCCACGCCGCTGCTGTTATCCTCAAGAAATCGCCGCATATATTGAGCTGTGTTGATGTCTTTCCCCAGGTATCCATCGTATGGCAGAAATGAAACATCCGAGCGGTTGATAAAAGCCTCGTCACGATAATAGGCATTGGCCGTCACCGACATCGATCCCATCGTGAGTCCATGGTATCCGTTCGTAAACGAAATGACATTAGAACGTTTTTTCAGCATCCGGGCAAGTTTCAGACCCGCCTCAACCGCGTTGGTCCCGGTGGGGCCCGTGAATTGAACTTTGTAATCGAGGTTGCGGGGTTTGAAAAGAACTGACTCCATTTTGAGCAGCAGGTCTTCTTTCGCAACCGTGGCCATATCCAGACCATGCACAATGCCGTCATTTTCCAGATATTCGATGAGTTTCTTTTTCATCCGGTCGTTGTTGTGTCCGTAATTCAGCGTGCCGGCACCGGCAAAGAAGTCGATATAGCGGTTACCGCTTTCATCAAATAAAAAAGCGTCTTTGGCCTTTTCAAACACCACGGGGAAAGACCTGGAATAGCTGCGTACTTCAGATTCCAATCGTCTTATCGTTTCCATCAGATTTCCTCCTTTGATAAAAGGTTAAACGGCCCGATCCGGAACAAAACTTCTTCTTCATGGGATTGACCACCGAAATCATCGGTTGAAAACAGAACGCTTCGAATCAGCGGAGCGCCAAGCGTTCCGGCCAGGGAAGAAAAAAGAGACTTTGATGAATGGTTGGACGGACCGACCGTCGTTTCCAGATAGCGCAGAGGATTGGGATAAGGACGGCTCAACAGGTCCTTCAACATTAAGCCGGCTATGCCTTTCCCCCGATACTCTTCTTGTACCGCAACCTGCCAGACAAACAAGGTATCTTGCTGATCAGGACGGATGTATGCGGAGATAAAACCGCAGACGATATCATCGCTGCAGGCAACAACTGACGTCTGATAAAAATGAGCGCAAATAATAAGATAGCAATAAAACGAATTGACATCCAGCGGCGGAGAGAACCTGACTAACCGCTCAATGAAGGTCGCATCAGAGACATCCGGCTTACGAAAATGAATATCCGTTGGATTATTTTTCAAATCCTTCTCCTTTGCAATGTTTAAGTTAAGCCGTTATAGATGAACGACGATGATCTTCGGTTGACAAAAAATACAGGCGTCTTTTATGCTGTGGTTATATATTAGCACAAAATAAATAAAATTGCAATTCTCTCATATCCATTGAAAGCAAGGAAATATCATTGCACGGGAGAATATCTGTCAGCTGACCGGACAGCAGATTAACGTCTCAAGGCTTTTCTCTTATGCAGCAAAAGAAAAGCCCCTTTGAGAAATCAAAGGGGCTTCTTATTTTTAATCCGGCGACAACTGCTCTCTCGCACAGTCGCCTACACATCACCGCTCGTGCAAAGAAACGAAAATCCTCGGTTCGGGTGGGAACATAATCGTTCGTATCTCACAGGCTCTCGTATCACCGGTTATTTTTTGTTGCTTTGTCTCCAGATCTTTCTTTTTTCGGCCTCTTTGATCAGGTCCTCCCTGAAATCAGGATGGGCAATGGATATGAGTTTTTCTGCCCGATACCAGGTTGGGCAGGTTTTCAAGGATACGCAGCCGTACTCCGTCACCACAAAGTTGACCATCTGCCGGGTTACTGTGGTAATGGAACCGATCTCGAAATTCGGAACAATCCGGGAAATCACGGAGCCGTCTTTATTGGTATGAGTTGAAGGCAGGCAAATGAAACTGCGGCCGCCTTTGGACCAGAACGCACCGAGCACAAAGTCCGACATGCCCCCGTTGCCGGAAATCTGCTTGAATCCTGAGCTTTCGGCGTTCACCTGTCCATAAAGATCGACCTGCAAAGCCTGGTTGATGGAAACCAGATTATCAATCTGGCAGAGCTGTGTGGGATGATTCACATAACCAACGCTGCAGGATGCGATTGCGGGATTGTGATCCATCCATTCATAAAGTTTCTTATTGCCCAGCGCGAAGGTGTAATTGATCTTGCCCGTATCGAATTTTTTATACCTGCCCGTCATTCTGCCGGATTCGTACATGTGCATATAGGCTTCAACCAGCATCTCTGTCCAGCCCCCAAGGTCTTTGAGATCCGTTTCGCTGATCATTTTGCCAAGAATGTTGGGCATCCCGCCAATTCCCAACTGGATACAGTCACCGTCTTTCAGGTATTCTAAAACATTGGCGGCTATTTTTTTGTCCACATCAGTGGGTGTAACTTCAGGCAATTCGGCAAGCGGCGTATTTTCGCCTTCAACAACGGAAGTAACCTGGGAAATATGGATTCTTTCCATATTTCCACCGTAGGCATATGGAATATTCTCATTGACTTCCACAATGCATGCCTTGGCCCCGGTGGCCTGCAAATAGCAGCAGGAATTGTGAAGCCCCCAGTTAAAATAACCGTCCTTATCCATCGGTGTAACCTGGCAAAAGAAAACGTCCCGCAATTGGGTCCCCACTTTAGCGGGATCACTTTCGGCGCATCTCATGTAGAGTTCCGATTCCCCGTAAAGCGTCGGCTGATAAAAGACTCCCCCACACTGCTGCTGCATGATGCGGGTAAGAAGGCTGAAATGCTGATCGTTATAAGTGAAGACTTCGCCTGCTGGATCTTTGACCACAACTTCGGGAATCGGAGGTATGGTGACCGCCGCCATAATTTTGATATCTGTCAACTCATCCTTACGAGCGCCCAGTGCCCTGTCGCACACAACAGGTTTGCCATTGAACATGGCATAGTCAATCCAGTCACCTGATTTGACGATTCTTACGGCTTCTTCTGCCGTACGCAGTTTTTCTTTATACATTTCCTGATATTTGCTCAAAACCAAATCCTCCTGCTATCGATTTTTATTTGTGACCGCCCCTAAACAGGACACGGTTCAAAGTTTTATTGCCTGTCCGCAAATATTTGTACTTTTATGTTGCGGACCGTTCGGGATTTCCCGGAATCATTTTTTCCAAAACTTTCTTCTTTAATTTTATTGTCGGACTTTTAATCAAACAGATGATGATTGAATTGGACTTATGAATTCAGGATATTTGGTAAAAATGGTCACCTCTCTCTTGTTTAACATGGTCTGTCCGAAACGGCCAACATTATATGTAGCGTTCGTTATAGAAAGACTTATATTAGGAAATGGCAGGAATTGTCAAGAGAGAATAAGAACAGGTATAATAATGGCGTTATCGATAAAAAACATAGCGCTTGATAGCAAGAATTTATTATCATTAACTATTTA
>CAYMYR010000058.1:0-16663 GCA_964394715.1 uncultured Smithella sp. | reverse complement strand
CTGCCGTCGCCCCATTCACGCCGTTGATGGACCCCAGCACCAGTGAGTTGCTCTGTGTCACATGAGCCCGGTAGCCGATGGCTGTGGCATTTGTCACACCGACTGCTCCATCCGAATGGGCGCCGATGAAGCTGTTGTGGTTCTCAACTGTATTGTTGTAGCCTGCGCGATAACCCAGAAAGAGGTTGTAATACCCTGTGGTGTTAGATTGTCCCGTATACCCTCCAACTGAAGTGTTATAAATCCCTGTGGTGTTTGACTCGCCGTTGCGTCGTCCGATGAAGACATTACGAGCACCTGTCGTGTTAGCCAAACCAGCCCCTGATCCGATGAACACATTGTAATCAGCCGTGGTGCTGGCCGTACCGGCCTGATGGCCAAGATAAACATTATCTTCGCCAGTGGTGTTGGCCTTGCCGGCCTCGTAGCCGATGAAAACATGTCCGGTACCGGTGGTATTGGTGTAACCGGAATAGGCACCAACGTATGTGTTTTGAGAGGCAGTATTGCTGGTGCCCGAGAGACGGCCCAAGAAGGTGTTGTTCGTGCCGGCTATATTATCCTGACCTGCGTTGTTGCCAATGAACACGTTGCTTTCGCCCGTCGTGTTATTGTACCCGGCGTACCGGCCAAAAAACGCATTGCAGCAGCCGGTGGAGGTTACACGGCCAGCGCTTTCGCCAAAGAACGCGTTGTAGGCGCCGGTAGGGGAGGCGGCGCCTGCGTTTTGTCCATACCAGGTATTGTTACCAATCTCATTGCCGGCAAAGACAATCCCCGCATACGCTGAAAACATCAGAACCCAAAAAAGAATTATGACTTTAGCTTTCATTGCACCGCTCCTCCTTGCATTTATATGTGGTCCTTTTTGTAAAATAAAAGAAATTAACCCGTCAGAATAAACTGTCAATATTGCCTGCCGTAGCTAAAGAAGTGACATCCAGATATGAGAAACAATGATCAAAATAATGCTCTTTTGTTTATTAAAAATCAAGGTGTAAGGCAGGAAAAGTATAAGATTGATTCTGTTTTTTTTAACTAATTTCAAACGTAATGTTTTGAATATGAAGGAAGACTTGCTGTTTGAAACGGAGTTTGTTCATCCAGATCACATGATGCTGAGTTGCAGGAAAATTTTACAAGCGATCTTTACACCGGCTGTTAATAAAAATTCGTTCTAAGGCCTCTGCTTTTGTTGGTGATCGTTTTTGATCTTCAATACACATCGGAAATGCGGATGATGGTAATGTCAGCCTACAATCGGGCACCTCTCAAGACATTCATGGCCTCTTCATATAATGCTACAAAGCATCCGATAACGGCCAGAAAGAACAGACCAATCATTAACTTCGGGGCTGTGCCCAGCAATTCATCCAGAAGGTAGCCAAGCCAGAGGAACAGAAAAGAAGCAAGAACAAGAGCAAGCCCCCAGGCAGACAACATAATGATTCCACGAAACGAAGAGGGATCTGCATAATGCGTTTTGTGTGCGGCTGCAAACATGCTTTATGTCCTCCTTTCGTGTCTTTAATATTGACAGGAGATTCATCGCGTCAAAATGTTAACGTATCCCGGCAATAATTTTATTCCTTATATATAGAATAATGATCGTTCTGTGGTTTTTCAAGCCAAAACTGTTTTTTGTTCATGTTTTCCCCAGTATAAAAGCTCAAGGTTTTATCTTGACAATAGAACGATCGTTCTATAAGATTGCAACATGGAAAAACAGAAAGACATACACATTGCGGAGGTGCTTTTTCCGTTTCTGCCTGCCGGGAAAGGGGACATCCACGAAGAATTTAAAATTATTAAGAATTTTTATAGCATTCATGGAACGCGATTAGAAGATGTTTCAGCCGCTCCCGCGCTTTGCCAGGCTGGGGGGTTGGCGGTGAGCGGCAGGGTGCACGCCGGATTCCCTTCTCCTGCGGAAGAGGAACTGCGTGACGTGATTTCATTTGACGATTACCTCGCTCCGCATCCGGAAACATCATTCCTTCTTTCGGTTACGGGGGATTCCATGATCGGCGCGGGCATTATGGAGAAGGACCTGGTCATTGTTGAAAGGGGGCGCCAGCCGCGGGACGGTGATATCATCCTGGCGGAAGTGGACGGCAACTGGACAATGAAATATTTCCGCAAAAAAGGAAGAACCGTTACGCTGGAGGCAGCAAATCCCGGATATCCCCCCATTGTCCCGCAGACGGAGTTGCGGATTGCGGGAGTGGTTACGGCGCTGGTTCGAAAGTACCACAGATAGGCTGTTAGGCTGTAGGCTGTTAGACTATCAAGCTGTATGTAGACTTTTAGGACTATAAGGTAGGGGATTTATAATGCGTGATCATACAAAGTTGCGGGCGTTTGAATTGGCGGATGAGCTTGCGTTGTTGATTTATCAGCTTACCAACAGGTTTCCTCGGGAAGAAGTTTACGGGTTGACGTCCCAAATGAGAAGGGCAGCGGTTTCTATTCCTTCGAATATCGTGGAGGGTTGTGCCCGGGAGAGTCAGTCTGAGTATCTTCGTTTTCTGGAGATCGCTTTCGGTTCTTTGAGGGAAGTTCATTATCAATATGGTTTGGCCAAGAGATTGGGCTTTATGAGAGAAAATAAATTTATTAATTGTGAAACAAAGATGCTGGAAACGCAAAAAGTGATCGGCGCATTAATCCGGTCAATGAGGAGAACAACAAAGAGACCACATGGCACCACTGAAGATAAGGCTATTAGACTGTTAGGCTAAGAAGTGCGGCGCGGAACGCGCCGATTTTATAAGGCCAAAGGCCTACAAAATAGAGCTAATGGTCTAATAGGCTATAGCCTATTAGCCTTATCTTCAGGCAATTTACAGCCTACAGTCTAACAGCCTTGTTTTTTAAGGAGCTACAGCCTAATAGCCTACAGTCTAACAGCCTTGTTTTATGAGTGATCTAATTTTCTCCCTTCATTCCTGGCCGCAGGCCATCGTTCACATTGACGGCGACGCGTTTTTCACGTCCTGTGAAGAAGCGATTCATCCGGAGCTCAGGGGCAAACCGCTGATCACCGGGGGTGAGCGCGGCATCGTGGCCTGCGCAAGTTATGCGGCCAAAAGGATCGGTATCAAGCGGGGAGTTCCGCTGCATGAAGCGCGCAGAATGTGTCCGGGGCTGATCGTCCTGCCGTCGGACTATGAAACCTACAGCCTGTTTTCCCGGCGGATGTTTGCCATCATGCGCCGCTTCACGCCTGATGTTGAGGAATATTCCATCGACGAGGCTTTTTCGGACATCACCGGCATGCGCCGCGCCCTGCGCTCATCCTACGAAGATATTGCCTTCCGGATGAAAAAAGAAATTGAACGGGAACTGGGCATTACCGTTTCTGTGGGATTAAGTATCACCAAAGTGCTGGCCAAGGTGGCATCCAAATATCAAAAGCCCGCCGGGATGACCGTGATCAAAGGGCGGGATATTGCCGGGTACCTGAACGATCTGCCGGTGGAAAAAATATGGGGGATCGGGCCGGCCACAACCCATTATCTGGAAAAGCTCGGCATCCGCACGGCACTGGCTTTTGCCCGGCTTCCCGAAAAAACCGTGCGGCAGAAATTCACCAAGCCGGGTGTGGAGATCTGGCAGGAGCTGCGCGGCAATTCAGTTTATCCGGTCATCTCAGATGAAAAAAGCGCCTACGCCTCTATCAGCAAAACCAGAACGTTTGCTCCCCCGACATCTGACGCCGATTATCTTTTCGCCCAGCTTGCGCGCAATATGGAATCGGCCTGCATCAAGGCAAGGCGCTACGCGCTTGCGCCAAAGAAAATAATCGTATTTCTGAAAAAGCAGAATTTTGAAACAGCCGGCAGTGAAGCGGCCATTTCGCGCCCCTGTGCCTGCCCGCTGGAATTTTCCGGTATCCTCCGCGATTTGTTTCATACCTGTTACCGGCCGGGTGAACTGTACCGTGCCACGGGCGTGATTCTGCTGGATCTTATTGCCGACGGCAATGTCCAGTATACGCTCTTTGATGATCCCGTGCGGGCTGAAAAAATCCGGGATGTTTATGCCGTGGCCGATGAACTGGCCCGGAAGTTCGGCAAGCACACGGTGCATCTCGGCTCAACGCACCTGATGGAAAAGCTGGGCAAAGGCCGCCGGGGGGCGCCCACGGTCCGTGAGCAGACACAGCTGAAAGGGGAGACCTTCCGTCGCCATCTGGCCCTGCCGCTTCTGCATGTCAGGACATGAGGTGTAAAATCATAAACATGTAACTTAATTGTAAATATTTCTTGCATTTCGTTTTTTATCTGCTAAGAAAAACAACGAGCGTTCGATGTTTTTGACCGGACGCTGATGTATCAGCGGGAATCTTTATCAGCAGCATTCAGAAAGTTTTGATCACCGTGATCAAATTGTCATTTTGACCGGAGGGAGAAATCTTGCAAGGTGTCCATTTTAAAATTTTGAGTACCTGACTCTCAGTCATCGAGAGGTAAAAAATATTATTTTTCTGAAGGAGGAGGTTATGTCATTAAATCAATTGGTGGATTCGCGTGATGTCCGTTTTATCATGTTTGAAATGCTGGAACTGGAGAAACTCAACCGCTTTGACCGCTTCAAAGATTTTGACCGAAATATCTATGAGGATACGCTTGATCTTGCCGAAAAAATTGCCCTGGAACAGTTTTACCCATCGAACAGTGATGGTGATAAAACAGGCCTGAAGTTTGATCCCAAGAAAAATGAAGTCAAGGTTCCTGAATCCTTCCACAAGGCCTTTCATTCCTATATTGATGCAGGTTTCCACTCTCTTGTATTTCCTCCGGAAATGGGTGGAATGGGTTTTCCTTCCTGCGTGTCGATGGCGGCGTCGGAGTATTTTAATGCAGGCAATACGGCGTTGACTATGTATTGCGGTGCGATCACCGGTGCGCTTTATATCCTTGCGTCTTTTGGTTCGGAGGAAGTGAAGAATACGTTTATTCCCAAAATGATGGAGGGGAAGTGGGGTGGCACGATGTGCCTGACCGAACCGGGCGCCGGATCTGACCTGGGTGCACTGAAGACCAAAGCGGTCAAGCAGCCGGACGGCACTTATTTGATTACCGGCCAGAAAATCTTCATCTCAAACGGCGAACACGACATGACAGAGAATATTATTCATCCGGTGCTTGCTCGAATTGAAGGTGATCCGGAAGGGACCAAGGGAATTTCCATTTTCGTTGTTCCGAAGTTTCTGGTGAACCCGGATGGTTCTCTCGGGGCACGCAACGATGTCATCTGCTCAGGTATCGAGCATAAGATGGGACTCAAGGGGAACGCTACCTCCACACTTAATTTCGGCGACAACGGCAAATGCGTCGGCTATCTGCTTGGCCAGGAGCGTCAGGGCATGAAAGTGATGTTCATGCTGATGAATGCTGCCCGTATCCATACGGGAGTGCAGGCAGAGGCTGTTTCTTCCGCCGCTTACATGCACGCTGTCACGTATGCCCGTAACCGTATTCAGGGTGCCCATATCACGCAAATGCTGAACCCCTCCGCCCCGAAAGTGCCGATTATCGAGCATCCCGATGTAAAACGCATGCTGCTATATATGAAAAGCACGGTCGAAGGCATGAGGATGCTCTTTTTGTTTCTTGCCTATCATGAGGATATTATGCATTCGTCATCCTCTGCCGACGAGGTTAAGAATTCGACGGCGATTGTGGAAATCCTCACGCCTATCGTGAAGGCCGGTATTTCCGATGCCGGCTGGCTGGTTACCGCTGAAGCCATGCAGGTGTATGGCGGCTACGGTTACTGCCAGGAATATCCGGTTGAACAGTATGCGCGCGATGTCAAGGTTTTCTCGATTTATGAAGGCACCAATGCCATTCAGTCGCTTGATTTGCAGATGCGCAAAATCCTGATGAACCCTGAAATGTACAACTATCAGGTTCTGAAGAAATATATCACAGACACGATCGACAAAGCCAAAGGCATCGTGGATGATCGCTACGTGGCGCCGGTTGCGCGCGGACTGGAAAAACTAAATGAAATCATCACCATGATGGGCAAGCAGCTTCAGGAAGGCAAGTTCATCGCCCTGGTGGCGAACGCGACCCCGCTCCAGCAGGCGATGTTCCCGCTGATTGTGGCCTGGCTGCACCTGTGGAGTCTGGCGATTACGATTCCGAAGTCGAGGGCCCTGGTGGGCGATGCCAAAGGCGCCGACCGCAAAAAGATCCTCGAAGATAACGACGAAGCGGCATACTACAGCGGGCGCGTGCTGTCTTCACAGTTTTTCATCGGCGCGGAGTTTCCCAAATTCTTCGGCATGGTCGAGTGTATCATGAATAACGAAGGCGCGGCCATTAAGGTCGATTCCGCAAACTTTACCGGGGCGCTGAAGGAGTAAAGTCGAAGGACAGGAAGCGGGAGAGAAACACCAGGCAGGGAAGTTGAACCTGAAAAGCAGAATACACGATTTTTGCAAATATTCTTTCAAGGAGGTCCCGGCTTATGACGATGAAACCCTGGCATAAATTTTATGATTACAATGTTCCCTTCACGATCCGTTATCCCCGCAACCCGGCGCATAAGATTTTTCTAATGACCGCCGGGATTCACCCGGATAAAATCTGCACCCGTTTTTACGGATCGGATTTGACCTACTGGCAAATCCGCGAGCAGGTTCTCAGAATGGCCAATGCGCTTGCGGAGAAAGGGGTAAAAAAAGGAGACCGTGTGGGCGTTCATCTGCCCAACTGTCCGCAGTTTATCATTTCCTATCTGGCCATTATGCATCTGGGCGGGATCGTGGTGAACATGAATCCGCTCTATACGCCCGCCGAATTGCACTTCATTATCGAAAACACCGAAATGGACACGCTGATCACCTTCGATATGTTTCTGGACAATGTCCGGAATGCGGTTAAAGACACCAAATTGAAGCGCGTTGTGGTCACGAAAATCACGGATTACATCAACGGGCTAGGTGTGAGTACGGCGAAGAGCCTGGATCTCGAGAAAGGATGGCTTCATTTTTCCGAACTTATTGAAAACTGCAAAGATACACGTCCTCCCCGCATCCCCATCGTGCCGGAGGATCCTGCCATGATCCAGTTTACCGGCGGCACAACCGGGTTTCCCAAGGGGGCGCTTTTGACCCACGGCAACCTGGTGGCGGCTACTTTTCAGGCCGGCATGTGGGCGGCGCCCGGGGTGTATTCCCCCCACACCATGCCGCAGCAGGAACGCAGTGTTCTGGCGGTGCTTCCGTTGTTCCATGTCTATGGAAATATTTACGCCATGAACTGGGCGTTTTTCAGCTGCGCAACGCAGATCCTGGTGCCGAGGTTTGATATTGATGAAATCCTGGATACGATTGTCAAGGCCGGCCATATTGTGTTTTTCCCTGCTGTGCCCACGATGATTACCGCCATTGTCAATCATCCGAAGGCGGCAAGCCTTGACCTTGGGAAATACATAGGGCTG
The DNA here is from genome assembly GCA_964394715.1 of uncultured Smithella sp. Lineage (GTDB taxonomy): Bacteria > Desulfobacterota > Syntrophia > Syntrophales > Smithellaceae > UBA8904. Next base: position 9,205 of record CAYMYR010000058.1, on the reverse strand, counting down.
CTCAGCAGCGGCGGTGCCCCGATGCCGCTGGAGCTCATTGAACGCGTCATCGATCTGGGCATTATCTTCAATGAAGGATACGGGCTTAGCGAATCGAGTTCGGTGATTACCGCGAATCCTTTTGGTTACACCAAGGTCGGTTCCATTGGTATTCCGATGGCGGACAATGATTTTCGCATTGTGGATGTGGAAAACGGCGTGGAAGATGTCAAGCCCGGCCAGTCCGGAGAATTGATCTTGAAAGGCCCGACCATCATGAAAGGTTACTGGAACAATCCGGCCGAGACGGACAATCAGCTCAAAGACGGCTGGCTCTACACAGGCGACATCGCGCAGGCGGATGAAGACAGTTTCATCTTTATCGTGGACCGCAAAAAAGACATGATCATTGCCAGCGGTTTCAATATTTATCCGCGCGAAATCGAAGAGGTCCTCTATGAGTATCCGAAAGTATCCGAAGCGGTAGCCATAGGTATTCCGCACGACTACCGCGGTGAGACGGTGAAAGCCTTTATCGTTTTACAGCCGGGAGAGACGGCCACCGAAGAGGAAATCATTGATTTCTGCAAAATCAAACTGGCCCCCTATAAAGTGCCCAAGATTGTGGAATTCCGCGACGCCGTGCCCAAGTCCCCTGTGGGCAAAATTCTGCGCAAGGTTTTACGGGATGAAGAGATGGCAAAGACAAAAAAATAATTCATAGGACAAGGAGGGAGAACGATGAAGTCTGAAGATGTGAAAAAGATAGCCATGATTGGAGCGGGTGACATGGGACACGGGATTGCGGCTGCCTGTCTGCTGGGAGGTTATAACGTTGTCCTGCGCGACATTGAACAGAAATTTGTTGACAAAGGGGTTGCGGGAATTATCACGAGCCTGGATAAGTTAAAAGAAAAAGGCAAAATAGCCCCGGACGTTTATGCGCAGGCGCTGGTGAGGCTTACCCCCATGGTTGATCTGCGGGAAGCCGTCCAAGACGCGGATTTTATTATTGAGGCTGTTCCCGAAAAGCTCGATCTGAAAAAGAGTGTGTTTGCGGACCTGGATAAATTTGCCCCGAAACACGCCATCCTGGCGTCGAACACTTCCAATATGAGCATTACGGATATTGCCGCCGCCACGAACCGGCCGGACAAGGTAATCGGGTATCACTTTTTCAACCCGGCCATTCTGATGAAGCTGGTGGAAGTCATCAAGGGGAAGAATACGTCAGATGAATCCATTCAAATCGGTTATGACATCGCCAAGAAAATCAAAAAAGTTCCCGTCATCGTGAAAAAGGATTCTCCCGGATTCATTTACAACCGGGTAAATGAACCGACATTGCTTTTACTGTCTAAAATTCTGGAAGCGGGGCATCCTTCACCCGAAGAGTTTGATGCCGCGTTTAAGCCCCTGATGGCAATGGCGCCATTCGAGCTGGTGGACTATGTCGGGATTGATGTAGCTGTGCACGGTCTGGAGTACTTTTCTCAGGTGCTTTCCAAAGATTATCAACCTTCGAAAGCGATCCTGTCTTATCTGAAATCCGGCAACCTGGGTAAAAAAACAGGGAAAGGTTTTTATGACTGGTCCAAGGGGAGGCCTTCCATTGATCTGACGAAAGCCACGAAGGAATTTGATATTAATCAGCTGATCGCCCTCCAGGTCAATGAAGCAACCAAACTGCTGGAGGAAGGCGTTGCGGATGATCCTAAAGAGATTGATCTGGCCATGGCCAACGGCGGCGGTTCACCTTTCGGGCCTTTCGCGCTGGCCCAGGGGATCGGTTATCCTGAACTGGTTTATAAACTCAATGAACTGCATAAAAAATTCCCCCTGGATATCTTCAAGCCAACCAAAACATTGAAAGCAGGAAATATCAAGCTGTAAAAATTGAAATCAGCGTCTCTCTTTTGTGTTCCCCGGCCGGCCACAGTATGGTCAGCCGGGGAACAGAATATCGCCGGGGAGGATGTTTCATGTGCGGACGATTTGTTTTAATCACGGATTTGTCAGTCATCACCGAAGAATTTGAAGTTCACGATGCATCCGTGCATTTTTCTCCCAGCCGCAATGTCAGTCCCGGCCAGCATATTCCCGCTTTAATCCGGCGGGACAATCAAAACATAATGGTAACTTACCTGTGGGGGTTGATTCCTTTCTGGGCCAAGGACCCGTCCATCGGCGCAAAGCTGATCAATGCCAGGGCCGAAACCGTGGCGGAGAAACCCAGCTTCAAAAACGCCTTTCTCCAAAGAAGATGCCTCATTCCCGCCGACGGCTTTTACGAATGGAAGGCTGAGGGGAAAAAGAAAATTCCTTATTCGTTCTCCTTAAAAACGGGTACGCCCTTTGTTTTTGCCGGCCTGCATGAGAAATGGATTGCCCCGGATGAAAAAACCGTGGAGACCTGCACCATCATCACAACACAGGCCAACAGTGTTGTTGAACCCATTCATGACCGCATGCCGGTGATCGTGCCGAAAGAATCTCAAACCCTCTGGTTGGAAACACAAAATAACGATGTTTCGAAGCTTCAGGATATTTTAAAACCCTATCCGGCCGATGAAATGATTTGTGAACCAGCCAATCTCAAGTTGGAGTGATAGCATAACGGGTTGTTGCCCAAATACCTTTTTCGCTTACCTGCTGTGTGCCCCTTGGGTAAGAGTGTTTTGTATAAATCTGAGGCTCACTTCAGGCAATGACAAAACTCGCTTTCAGCTCAGACAGTTGTCATTGCTGATCTTTCGTTTCGCCAAGATTTAATGAACAAAACACTCTCAATGGCCACTCAAAAGGATATTGTTTGGGCAACAACCCGCACAATATTGAACCCGCAAAGAATTTCAGTTGTCTCTTCCTGGTGAATACCCTGATAACCTAAAGGTCACGCGAGGGCACGAGTGCATTCAACTATAAGACCGTTAATACATAAACTGCATCACCATACCTTTGTTCCTAATGATACGTTCATAATTTCCTTGCCAGAGAGATGAATAAACTGATAAGGAGCGCATGCAATATCCTTGTAGAAGGGACACAGAAAATGAAATGAGCATCAAAGGTATTGTAACAGTTATTCGCATTCCTTTTCTGATTTTGGCGCTGATCCTGGGTATTCTGGGAGCCGCCGTTGCCTGGTATGAATCAAGACTTTTCGGCTCGCCGTTTAACCCCGGATATGCGGTGCTGGCGACATTCGGCCTTCTGGTTGCGCACGCAGCGGTCAATATCTTTAACGACTATTTCGATGCCCGCAGCGGGCTGGATTATAAAACCCGCCGGACTCCCTTCAGCGGTGGAAGCGGAGCCGCGCCGGAAGGTTTGCTGACCGTTTCAGAGGTTTTGTGGCTGGGAATTATCTGTTTAGTCATCCTGATTCCGATCGCTCTGTTTTTTATATTGAAATCGGGCTGGATGCTTTTACCGCTACTGATTCTGGCCGGCATACTGATAATCTTTTACACGCCTTTCATTCTGAAAATGGGCTACCCCGAGTGGTCGGCCGGCCTGGGGCTGGGAATTCTGCCGGTGATGGGCGCTTATTTTGTTCATACCGGCGCATATTCGGCAAGTTCCTTCATCGCTTCCATGCCTTCATTTTTTCTGGTGCATAATCTGCTTTTACTCAACGAGTTTCCGGATGCCGAAGCGGATGTGACGGTGAACAGGCGGACCCTGCCGATTGTTGCCGGCAAGAAAAAAGCGACATATTTTTTCTCTCTTGTTACTTTGCTTGTTTATATCTGGGTCGTGTGGGCGGTCGCCTGTCATTACATGCCTGTCTTCACGCTGGTGTCGCTTCTGACATTGCCCCTGGCCTTCCAGGTAATCAAGGGATCCTTCCGTTATGACGACAGGGAAACTTTTCTCAAGGCTATGGGGCAAAATGTTCTGCTCGTTCTTGTTACGCAGGCGCTGATTGCAGCGGGATACATTTTAAGCGGAATTTTTCTGAAGTGACATGGATCAATCAACCGCGGTAGATTTGAAAAATTGAATTGAGAAAACGGAATCAGAAAGGAGAGCACAATCATGGAATATTATTTGATGCTTTTCAAGAATGGTTCATTGAAAATCTATAAGAACAAACAGAACCGGTGAAGAATGGAAAAAGGCGCACGGCAATTTGTCTGTTCCAGCAATGTGACCGTGCAGGATTTATAGGTCTGGGCGTCCAACGGTTATACAAAGTTAAATACCGTTCGTGAAATTGAAAACTGATGTTTAAGGTGCTTAGCTCCTCTTTCGATAATCTTATTTCCACTCGCCATCGCACAGGCAAGAAATTTATCATCATCAGGGTCACTGCAAACTTGCTCCGACAAATCTTCTGCAACATGCATTTCTGCTTCAATCGTAACCAAACCAAGAATCGGTTGCAGCTCAATGGAAGGAAATTTTTCGGCAAATATTTCTCCCGCCCTCGGGCCTCTGCAATTGATTCATGAATGTCAGATCGTTTCAATCCAGCCTTCTTAGCCTGCTTGCGTGCCCTGGCAATCAATAAAATAACAATTTTCAAAGAACAATAACATTCTACCTTTGGAAATGTTCGAACCGGAGTTGTAGTGAGCATCCCCCTTTTTCATCATCCAAACTGTAGGGCGGGCACCCCGTGCACACCGCTTTAAAATCCACGAGCCTTTTACCCGGCGGATGAACAGTCACAAGGGGGCGACACGAAATTTTATTGCACCTATCCCGTTTCCTATCGCAGAAAAAAAGAGAACCGGTACAATTAATCTTTTGTTTTTATTCGGTTCTGTTCGTTCCCCCCTGAAAGGGAAACGGAGGCTCAAGGGACTACTCTTCCGTATCCTTAGAAAACTTCCTGAACAGTAGCACGAAAAGTATTCCCGCAATGTACATCTCCAGACCATAAACCCCGTTGACGATGAAGAGTGAGCTGTAGAAATCGCCGATCTGGTCCTGAATGAGGATCGCGAGCGTCATGGAAAGGGCGGAGTTGCGGACGCCGGTCTCGAAAGCGAGAGACCGGACCTGCTTTGCGGGCACACGGGAAATCTTTGCCACGATAATCGCAATCACCATGCCCGTTAGGGCTAAAATCAGGGGAGCGAAATAGAAGGATAGGCTGTAACGGGCGGTGTCTTTCAGCGCATTGAGATTTCCCACCACGCCCGTCACCATGATGAACAGGACCGTGATAATTCCCAGGACAGAGAAGAGCGGCGCCGCTTTGAGCGCAACTTTCTCGAATTTGGCCCGCACTGTCATGCCCACCGCCAGTGGAATGATGACCAGCACGATGATGGTCTGCGCGATGAGAAGAGCCGGAACCGATGCTCCCGCGCCGGTGTTCCCGTAAAGCGAAAGGAGGAGCGGCGTGCAGAACAGGGCCAGGATCGTCGAGATCGAGGTGAGGGAAATGGAAAGCGCCAGGTCGCCCTTTGCGAATTGTGTCAGCAGGTTTGAGGTAACGCCTGCGGGGCTAGCCGTCGCCAGGATAAGCCCCATGAATATGAAGGGATAGGCCTGGTAGAATCCGAACAGATAGCTCAGGCCTAACGCGACCAGGGGCATCAATCCGTACTGGAGAATTATTCCGATGATTATGCCCAGCGGCTTGCGGAAGACAAGGGCGAAGTCACTGAGTTTCAGGGTCAGTCCCATGCCCACCATGACGAAGAAGAGCATGAGCACGATGGATATTTTAAATATACGGTCAAAGAGAATCGCCTTCGGCTCTCCGCTGATCCGGGCGAAGGTATAGGTCTTGCCTTCATGTTCTCCGGTAACGGTTTCGAGCGCGAACATCATCCTGCTTTCCGATATTTTCTCATACTCGGCCGCAGGGCGCCCGCCTTGGGCCGGTAGCGATACGACGTACATGTCGCCTTCGCTGCCGCGTATAAAATAGAGCGCCTCGGTCCCGACCTTCCCGGTCTTAACTTTCAGGATGCGGAGGTTGCCGGTCAGCTCCTTCTTTTGGGCCGCAGACCAGTCGAGCTTGAGCGAGCTTGTGTTCAGCCCGTTCACGAACGCGGCATCCCCTTCGGTGATGATTTTTTGTGAAAGGTACTTATAGAGTTCTTCTCCCTGCAACGATGGGCCGCTTGCCATGACAGCCGTTGCGGCAAACATAAGTGTGCAGATAACGGCTACGATAATCTTTCGAGCTTTCATTGGCACATACCTCCATGATGTCTATTTGGGTGTCGCCGCAAGAATAAATCGTATCATTGGGTACGGCATGTTATCTCTACCCTAATGAGCAGGGGCTTGTGAATGCCGACCGTCTGCATTTCAGGAGGCCCCCTTGCCTGCACGGATCATTTCCATAAAGGCATCGATCCGTGTTTGAATCTGAGCCTCGGAAAAATTCCGTTCATCGCACATATCGGCTTCCAGCATTAATGAGGGAATACCCCGTTCACGCTGAACGATTTTCTGGATGTCATACTGACCGAAGGAATAAGGCTTGCAACTACGGTTGGAGTGCATGACGATCCCGTCGGCGCCATATTTATCGATCATGGAAAGGACGATCTCGGCCATCTTATCTACGCCGATATTCAAATAAATACGCGTGTAGGATTCCGCCGCGGATCCGAGGAAATCATTTTCGTTGACGTATTTCAGAGAGCCGCACCAGGCCGAGGTGTAGGTGTCAGCCACCAGGCAGGCGTCGTGCTTGGCAAATTCCTGAGACAGCCATTTGAGCCGGTACCAGATCGGCAGGTTGTCCCAAAGCAGGCGGTATCGCTCCCGGGGAATGGCTCCTTTCCCCTCTCTGGCCCGTCTGCGCATTTCATCCCGAAGTCCCCGGTAAAAGTCAACAGCCTGTGACGTTCCCCGGAGCGTGACGATCAGTGCGAGAAAGAAAAAGGCGTCGAAGGCAGTCATGGGGGAGGGTCTGTTCATGGTCGTATCCAAAACCTCCTGCCAGAGCTGCTGCCCCTCGAAGGAGAGTTTGCCGACCTCGATCATACGTTCCCGATCCATCTTGCGGCCTGTAACATTTTCCAGAAAAACGATATATTCTTCCATTTGCCGCTGCACGTAGGTTTTCATCTCCCGGGTAAATTCCGTGTGGACAATGGGGGTATCAAAAATGAACAGGGGCACCTTGAAATACCGGGCCTGCACCTCGTACCATTTCAGAACCGTCCCGCAGATGTTATTGCAGCACACCAGCATGTCCGGTACCGGCAGGCCGCCAATAGGGCCGCCGTTGACGGTTGCGCAGGAAATGTCGCCGCGGGCGTATGAACACAGATCGCTCGAATAGCCCATCTCCTCCGCCTTCTTGCATAAATCGACGCCCATCTTGCTGGCGCCGATCATGGCTCCGTAGTTTTCCGGGTAAACGGGTATGATGTCCATGGCAATCAACGGTTCAACCGGACCGCCGCTGGTGATCCAGGCTACTTTTTTGTTATTTTGGCTGGCCGTTTTGGCGTCAATATAATAGGTGGTCATGATATCCCGCATCTGTTTTTCGTAGCTGACGGGTTTCTTTTCGGTATCTTGTGTATGGTCTGTCATGTGATCTCCTTTCACAGCATCTCTAAAAAAGCTTCAAAGCGGGTCTTCAACTGCCCTCCGGCGGGCAGGGAATCATCGACTTCCACGTTCATCAACGGAATGCCGGCTTTTTCGAGAAGATCTTTGAGGTAGGGGTAGTCGAAAGCATGGGGATCGCAGAACTTGAACAAGAGGAAGATGACTCCCTGTGCGTTTTTTTCTTTGACCAGTTGAATAATATGTTTGGCACGACCGTCAAGGTCGGCATGCTTTGCCGGGCAGACCACCCGATTCAGGAGCCGTTCACCAATATTCGAAAGCGGATCGCTTCCGGTGTCAGTCAAACCGGTAAAATAGCGTGCTCCCGTGCAGAAATCGTCCCAGACAATCTCTCCTCCCGATTCTTCGATCATGGCATACACATCAGGCTGATTGCACATGCCGCCTGCCAGCAGGATGCGCTTCACGGAGGCAGGCTTGGCCCCGGCCGCGCGCTCTTTCAATTCAGCGGCTGTTTCGGCCAGCATCACGGCCAGCCGGTCCCGATCCATGATCATAGACGCGCGGACAATGTTATATAGATCCTCCCCCGGCATGAGATGAGGATACAGGTTGCGGATGTCATAGATCGCCCGAATGGATTGACGAATGGCATTGGTGGTCGCGATCGCTTTTTGCAGGGCATCATCGGAAATCTCAACTTTTAGCTTCTGGCCCAGGTCATCCCGGAATTTTTTCAAGACGTCGATCATATAGTCTTTGGCGCTTGCGGTATCGAGCTTGACGGGCAGGGTGATATCCAGATGGAACCCGAAGGGGATGTTCATCCGCCAGATGTCGGACAGCCGTTGCATCGAATCGCAGGTATGCGGAAAAACCATACCATCCAGATAATCCACTCTTTTTGAAAGCCCCTCCTCCAGAATTCCGCGGACTACGGAGCAGCAGTAAGACTGCAAGTGGGAATCGGCCAGGCTGATATGCTGTTTTGTGCCGAAAAGCCTCAGAGGATGAGCGCCCGCGGCCATGATAACTTCCTCGGGTGTGTAGGAACAGGTGTATCCGATGATTTTCTTCGCCTGCGCCTTTTTCAGTTGTCGGGCATAATCGGAAGGGTCCGAAACGGCGAGGCGGTATTCTTCCAGATGGTTCATTATTTTCCTCCTGTATATTTTCCCGCTTTGCGGAGTTTTTCAATTTCCTGCTTTTCCAGTTCGGTGTAGGCAATCTTGCCGACTTTCGTCAGCGGCAGCTTGTCCGTAAATTCCACTTCCCGGGGGCAGGACCACTTGATCAGATGCTCGCGGGAATAGTTTATCAGTTCCTTTTCCATTTCGGCAGAAGCCTTGGTTGCGTCCTTCAGGACAACGAAGGCTTTGACCTTCTCCACCTGAGCCTCATCCGGCACGCCGATCACGCAGACCGCCGCCACATCCGGATGTTTGTCCAGACAGGCTTCCACCTGAACCGGATAGACATTCATGCCCGAAGACTTGATCATGCGTTTGAGACGCAGTTTATAATAGAAATAACCGTCTGCGTCCTGGGTGAAAATGTCTCCCGTATGGAGCCAGAGCTTGCCGTCAGCGTGTGTTTTGAGAACACTGGCGGTCTCTTCCGGCGACTCCAGGTAGCCCAGCATGACGGCCGGTCCGTTCAGGCAAAGCTCTCCTTCCGCGCCGACAGGAACCTCGTCGATGGTGCCGATCCCGACCACCTTCGCCAGCAT
>CAYMYR010000057.1:2449-17045 GCA_964394715.1 uncultured Smithella sp. | reverse complement strand
TCATTGCTGCCAATGAGCATTTTTTTCGGTGAGGAGACAATTTTCACAATGTAACTTTGCCAGTAATGCACACGGATTAAAGTGTTTACCGGAATTTTCATTTTTTCCAGCTTTTCATTTTCCTTGAGCTGCGTCAGGATCCTTTGTTCATTCTGCCTTTCTCTTTCCTCCGGCGTTAAAAGCTGTAGGTCTTTTTGGCCCTTGTCCGCTTCAATCCCTGATGCCCGCCCATTCTGCTCCGATTGCACGCCGGTCTGCTGCTGTTGCTTTGATTGTAGCTTCTGCAGGCCCGCTGGACCACCAAATTTAAATGCCGCTGCTTCTGAATGAGATTTTGCATAGTACAAATAACTGAACGACAACATCGTACAAAGCAGAAGAACCATCATCGGGATTTTCTCATGGTTTGAAATCCATTGAAACACGGTAAATCCCAACCATCCGGCCATCAGCATAGCAATGGTTAGAAACGACATGGATGCAGCAGCATAAATGGCCACCAGTGGCGCCAGGATCATCAACAGGAGTTTGTGTTTTGGTGATTCCCATAAAGCAAACAAGGCAAGCAGATAGGCGCTGACCATTATCAAAGGCACATACTGGAAGCACTGATAGATGCTGAAAATCCCGAGGGATGGCGCAAGGTATATAGACCCCTGATAGAACGTGGCCATCAGGTGCCATGGAATAATAATCGCTAAAACAAAAAGGAACATTTTTTCATAATAAAAGCCGTTATCATCCATTTTCCAGTGATGGTAGAGCTGCCCGAGAATAAGCGCAAACATGGGCAAAATAAACTGTATCAGTAATATCAACTTGGCTTGCTGCTGTGAAGGATCAGCATGGGTTGAAATGACCGTAGCCATCGTCATCAGAATACAGGTAAAAAAGATCGTCGATAAAGAGATATATGCCCGTTGATACCCGCTTAAAAGAAGAATCCCTCCATAGCAGCCCAATACCGACAAAGGGATGGGAAGATTAGCCAGAACCCCGCCGGAATTGTAATTGACCGTGGTGTCGCGGAATAAGCCGTTGCTCATTTGAAAAAAAACAGGGAACAACAGCATTCCCGCTATCACCATTCTGATTATTTTATCAACCGGTTGCAGCGGCTGCTCAGCGAAATTCTTCTTTGCGCTTACATAGAAAATATAAGCCAGCAATGAGCTCAGTAAATAAAGACCGCCCATGGCATTTATGCCGAGCAGCCAGTAGGTGAACGGCACCGCTGCAATCAGCAATATATTGCTCATGACGTCCGGGCCAAATACATCATGTTCCTCATCGTGCTGTAATAACCGCAGACGTATACGCTGGGCATAGACCATAATGACACCGCCAATGATGGATAATCCTGCGGCCATCCAGAAAAAGGAGGATTTCCCGGTCCAATTCAAAACCGGCAATTCCAGAATGGAAGCGGCAGAAAGCAGGACACCCAACAGCAGAGACATATACAGCACCATATTAAGCATGAAGGGAAAATGACGATTTCCGCTGCGTTGCTCATGAAGCACGATGCTGGGGCCCAGGGCATTGGCAAACACCCCGCCTGTTAAACCACCAATGGCAAAAGCCGTAAATAAATTACCCGCAGTTTCCTTACCAACAATTAACAGGATCAGAAGACGAAAAATGTATACCGTAATCCCGATGATGACCGTAGATCCAAGGTTGGGCAATATGCTGGAAGAAATCCCCTTCATCAGACCAGGAACGGCAAACAGACTCTTCCAGATGTAGCGTATGCTGATGATTAAGGGTGTCAGCGCCCAGATAAACAATCCCAGCAACGGGTGCGGAAAACCGAAAAGAAACCAGGCCAGAACCATGGCCAATAAAACAGCCTGCAACAACAAGTAATATCGAACGAAGCTTACATTACCTGAATGCTCCATTTCACTCAGATGCACTTCACCCAACCACTCCACACAGCGGCGAAGGATCAAGACAATTGCTAATAGCCTGTCCATCCCCGCCGGAACAACGCTCAGCAAATAGGCCGCTCCCGCAAGCGGCACCAGCAATATCAGGCGTGAAGCCATTACAGACTGAGCGGAGACCCTGGAGGAGGGATTCAGAATCAGGCTTCTGGCATTGGCGGAAAAAGCAAAGAACAGCGCAAGAGTGGCACCTTGCACAATGCCAATCTCTGCCGCCAGGGCTACCTTGTCTGCCAGCCCGAGGACGACCAGTAATATGGTCATGGCATAGGTATTCACCATGAATGCCCCGGGAAAGAGGTAATTAAATTTACTTGATCCCGGACACATTCAATAAGCCTCTATATAAATGTAAATATTTTTCAATAATAACATCCCAACTGTATCGTTGTGACACAAACTTTCTGAAGGATGTTGCCACCTCTTCCCTTTTACCGGGACGGGTCAGAAGATAAATCAAACCGTTTGCTATGCCTTCCGAACTTGCCGGCACTTCCAGAGCGGGATCGAGACTTTTGATTTCACCAAATCCACATTGATCCGTCACAAGGACCGGCGTCCCACAGATGCCCGCTTCCAATACAACGATAGACATCGCCTCCTGGCGTGAGGGAACAACCAGAACGCTGGCCGCATGGTATGCGGCCGCTTTTTCATCACCGCCAACGTAACCCAAAAAATGAACACGCTCCGATATCCCCCCCTGCTTCCCCATCTCAAACAATGCGTTTTGCATCCCTTCATCAGGACCCGCAAAAACCAGATGGAAATTTGGGATAAGACGACATGTCGAAAGAAATGCCTTCATAAGCAGGTCAGGCCCTTTAATGGTATTGAGCCGCCCCATGAATAAAATGATCGGATGATCCGACAAGCCCTTGCGGTATCTGAAACCCTTTGTGTCCTGTTCAGGAAAATCTTCCTGGCTGATCCCGTTGGGGATTACCGTGACTCGCGAAGCAGGGATTCCGAAGCTTTCAAAATAGGAAATCTCGGCAGGAGTGATGGCAATCCAGGCCGATGCATTGCGCATGATTCGACGGCCTACAATAAAGTTATACAGCCGCTTGAGCCATTTCGAACGACCGAAAAGCGGCATAGCACCGGCAGGGCAGACAACATAAGGCTTTTTAAACCGACGGACTGAAAAATAAACGAGTGCGTTGATCATTGTCCAATGACCCATCATGTGGATTAAATCGGCATCGCGCACAAGGTCCATAACAATCTTGAACAAGCCAGGAGACGGCTTCGGAAAATAAAACCGCCTGTTAATACAGGGCAGGGCCGTTATTTTTATATTCTTCAACCTCCCCAGAAACTCCGGGGTCAAGCCCAGATCCAGGGTTAGAATTTTACATTCTACACCCGACTTGACGAGAGACTTGCTCATTTGAATTGTTCTCTCGGCAGTTCCCCCTCCGCTCACGGGATCCAGGGTCATATTGATGTTCAATATTTTCACAGCTGTCCCGTCATTGAATCTGCGTGGTGTTTTTATACCAATTAGCATAATTCGTCAGGTCAACTTCAAACGAATCAGCATTTCGAAGACCGGATTTTCTCAGTTTTTCTGCACTGTACATCCGGAACATTTGGGTATTCGATCTTCCGGCCAGTTTGAGCAGGAATGAAAGCAGGAATTGAGGAAAAGGAAACCTTGGCAACCGGTAATCCCGCACTCCAAATGCCTTCATTAAGCGCTTTTCTATGTCGCGGTAATTGTTCAACGGCTGTTCATCGTCAGAAACAATAAAAATCCCGCCGTTTTGTTTTGCTTCCATTTGCGCCAGGAAAACCAGCGCGTTAACGACATGCGAGACAGGAACAAGATTCATGCAGCGGTGATCAAACAGGCATGATCTCAAATAGTTCAGCATCCGGCTGCCGGCTGTGAGATCATCAGACAGTTTCAGCAGATTTCTACCGCCCGGGCCGAACACGGCTGTCGGACGCAGAATGACCAGATCAAAACAACCTCTCGCTTTTTCAGCAAAAAGTGTTTCCATTCTGAACTTGGCAAACTCATAAGCATTGCCCGGCTCACATCTTGTCTCTTCGGTGACGGGATTGTCCGTTGTTTTTCCAACCACCACAGCCGTGCTGCAATGCACGAGTCTTTTCACATGAGATTTAAGACATGCCTGAACCAGATTGCCCGCGGCTTCCAGGTTGGCCTCGGCCGATGCTCCGTGCAGATAAGCCAGATGAATAACAAGACAGTCGGGAGCGAGAAAATCAGAAAGGGTTTCCGGCTTGAGAAGATCGCCTTGAATAAGATGGATCCTCTTGGTGCCTGTTGGAAAATGGGGCGGACGGGAGTGAATCAGAAGACGCATCTCGATCTCCTGAAGAGAGGACAAATACCTGACGAGGTGCTGCCCGATGAAACTGGCCGCGCCTGTTATTGCGATGCAGGAAAGGTTTTTACTCATGCCCGCATGAACTTGCGAAGAAAGGGTTTTATCGGAGACAATGTTCGCATCATCAGATGTTCCCATGTTTCAACGGCACGCATCCAGTTAAACACAATCCTGGCCAGCAAACGCCGGTGACGGGAAACGACCTTTGGCAAAGACGCCGCGAGGGACTGCTCCATAATCGTATCAACAAATTTTTTATACGTGTAATGACCCGAGGCGACAACATCTTCAAAGGCCCTTTTCACCAGTTGCGAACGCTTCCGGTCCAGGACAACTTCATTTAACACGTCGTCAAAGTTCGAGAAATCTTTTTTCAAAGATAAGTAGTGAACACCCGGCTGCAAAATACCGTTATAATCTCCCTCGGTCAGGATCTGGCATGTCCGTGTTGCACAGCATTCCAGATGCCGGGGAGAAATGGCATACAGCGGAACACTGCCATCCATTCCGGGAAAGCAGGCCGCTTCCACTTCTTCCATTTTTGCATGCGGATGTTTCCTTAAATATTGATCGGTGCATTCCCGGATGCTGCCATTGCAATCAATCAAGCCCGTACCGCTTTCCACGCCAATCGTATACTTGCAGCTGGCAAGAAACCGGTACCATTCCTGTCCCCGTATGGCATCTTTCTCCTCGGTGGAGATATCTGTCACAAGCCCTTTTGCAGGTGCCCGCTCCCGAAAAATGTCAGCGATGGTCTGTTTGAGAAAACCATGCCGGCCAAACCAGTAAAATGGTTTGCCGGCTGTCCGATAACCGATGTCAACGGGCCGATGATCCAGGGACTGCTCGGAAGGCACAATTTGTTGCAGTTTATTTTCATCAAGATATCCCGACAGTACTCGTGAAAACCGGACCCGATTGAAATTAACCTTGCGGTAAATCGCCCTCCACGTATCGGGAGGTGCTACACTAAAAACAATGTCTATCTTGAATTTATTGATGAACTCGCAAAGCAGGTCTGAGTAAACGAACTCGTCCTGGGGCAGCATGACTTTGACGGCAGAAGAATCCTTCAGCGTTTCGGCCCGCTTGAGCATTTTTCTGAAATGATCCGGCCCCCGCCAGTGATTGGTCAAAAAAAAGGTGTGAAAAATGATCAGGTCAAAATCAACTTTCCGCACATAACGGGGAACTTTTTTAAAAACAAGATTCAGGTAATAAACATCGTCTTCGGAATAACGTCTGAAAGCGTAAAGATGGTCGAAACTGGCAGCGCGCAGGGGATATTCCGCGTAGGCAGTAACCAGAAGAATCTTTCTTTTAGCCCGGTGACCATGCACTTTCATGTCATCCATCAAACACAAGATTTCATTTGTGCATCATGCTTTTTCATGCAGGATTCAATCAGGGGCAGGTTTTGCCGTGTCCACTCGATGGTTGTTTGCAGCCCTTCCGACAAAGCCACCCGGGCTTCAAAATTAAGGTATTTCCGGGATTTTAAAGTACTGCCGAACCTCTTGCCGGAATGGTCCCATTGGCGTGCGGGTTTGACTTCAATGGGCACGGGATTATCCGTGAGAGAGTTTATCTTCCCGGCGAGATCCTTAATGCTGGTTTCCACGCCACTGGCCAGGTTGTAGACATCGCCGGATTTTCCGGCAAGGGCGCACGCAATCAATCCCCTGCAGATATCATCGACAAAAATGAAATCCCGCGATACCATTTCTCCGCCCTCCACCGGCAATGTTTCCCTTTTGAGCGACTTATAAACAAATGTGGGAGTCACATTGCGCCAGACGGTTGCCGGTGTCCCTCTCCATTGCCCGGCCCCAAGAATTTCACCGGGGCCGTATACATTCTGAAAACGGGCGCGCACGGTGGGCAGGCCATGACGATCATGATAATACACGGAGTAGAATTCTCCGATAATTTTTGAAATGGAATAAGGGCTGTCCATCTTTAATGAAATCGGGGCGTCCTCCGCGGTGGCATGGGCCTGATCATACGTTTTTTCGGCCACTGCGCATCCTGCGCTGGAATATACAACCTTCTGCAGTTTCCTGAACCCTTTGATGCGTTCAAACAGTTTCAGGGTTGTGAGTGTATTGTTTTCATGGTCAGCCAAAGGATCGTGAATGGAGCTCTGGTTTCCGTGATAGGTTGCTAAATGAAAGAGATAGTCAATGTCATCCTGCAGCGTCGCCAGAACCGCGTCACCGGCAATCGATCCTTCCCGGAAAACAACACGCTTATCATCCGGGATGTTTGACTTCTCCGCGGACAGCAAATTGTCGACAATGATAACCTCACAGGGATCTGCTGTCGACAGAATCATCTTTACCAGATTGCTTCCGACAAAACCTGCTCCCCCCACTACAACAATTCTTGTATTGTTAAACTTCGCGTGGTCCTTCATATATTCTCCTGTATTTTGATTGATAGTCTACTTGACGGGTCCGGCAGCGGATAGATGGCTGAAAATATCGGTCACCCCGTATTGATCATACCACCTCAGCTGGCGATGAATGGTCTCCATAAAATTGTGGGAGGCTTTCCATCCGAAAACCCGTTGTGTTTCCGTCGGGTCCAGAACGACTGCGGGAACATCGTCAGCCCCCGGCGGGACAATCGGCACATCACCGGGCGTGACTCCAAGATAGGCCGCCACGGCATCGAACACATCTTTGATGGTGTGCCCTTCCCCGGTTGATACATTAAATACGCCCGCGGGTGCTTCCGGATTCAGCACGACATCCATCAGAGAAAAAAAGTCTTCCATGTCCAGGAAATCCCGAACGGTGTCACTGCAAAAACATTTTTGTCCCGCCTTCAGACGTTTGTAAAATGTCGGGATTGGCCCGATGGCCAGGCGCGGCCCGCAGATATTGGCAAGCCGAAGGGATATAACGGGAAGGCCCGATTGGAGCAGATAGCGCTCACCGGCTGTTTTCGAGATGCCATAACTTGTAAACGGAGCCAGGGGGTGAGAAACGGCAATCGGCACCTTCAACGGCCGTCCGTAGCAAAGGGCGGTCTGCAAATTTACAAAACGTCTGACGCCTGAAGCAAGGGACGCCTTGGCAACATGGATGGTTCCGGTTATATTGGTTGCCGTATCCTCGGCCCAGTTTGCGGGGTCCTTGTAGGCTGCCGCACTGTGAATGACATGGGTGGGCTTGAAGCGTTCGAAGCATTCCCGGACCAGATCAGCATTGGCAATACTTCCCTCAACGACCTCCAGGCCTGAAACCGGGGGTAATACTTCTCTCTTGCCCGTTGCGAAATTGTCAATGGCAAGAATTTGACAGCCTTGCGGTATATATCTTTCAATGAGGTTTGAACCCAGGCATCCGGCCCCACCCGTTATCAATATGCGCATATGCTCCCTCCTACTTTTTATTGTCTTCCATGCGCAGGTGGGTGTACCCTCCCTGAACACCGAATTGCCTGTAATATTCAACTGCGGCATTGGCAGTTCCCTGCAGAGGCGTAAAGGTGATCTCCCCAAAATCGGCAAAAGTTCTCGATGGATCTAAAAGAATGGAAGGAGCATCATCCGGACCCAGATCACGGATTTCCGGCTCGGGATATTCGGTCAATGACATGGCAGCCACAACAGCGTCATAGAGTTCCTTGATGGAGACATCCTTGCCTGAAGAAAAGTGATAAGTGCCGTGGCCCACACCGTCACAGGCCCGCACAACGCAACTGGCCAGATCCTTCACGAACACGAAATCACGGCGGGCCTTGGTCACAAAACAACGTTTGTTTTCGGAAAGACGCTGATAAAAAATCGGCAGGGGACCGCTGACATTGCGCGGGCCAATCACATTGGCGAGCCGAAATGTCACATAATCGAGCCCTGATATTGCGAGAAAATCCTCATTCGCCGTCTTGGTGATCGCATAACTGCTGTTGGCTGGAAACTTCGGATGATCAAGCCGAATCGGTTGCTGCAGAGGTTTCACTCCATAACAGAGGGAGGTTTGAAAGTAGATAAAGCGGCCCACATGATTATCCTGCGCCGCCTTAATGATGTTCGCTCCGCCCACACAGTTTGTCAATGCATCATGATACCAGTCGTTAGGATCCTTGTAGGATGCCGCCGTATGAACAATGACATCCGGTTTGAAGTCAGCCGTCAATGAATCGACGAGAGCCTTGTCGGCAATCGTATCAATCACCACCCTGAGCTGCGGATGTTCAGCCAGATGTTCCCTGCGTCCTGTTGCCAGATTGTCGATCACGAGAACTTTATCGCCTCTTGCCAACAACAACTCCGCAATATGCGATCCAATCTGCCCGCAACCGCCCGTGATTAATGTTTTCATATTATTTCATCCTTTCTTCTTTGTTCATATCATAAGGGACAGCTTTCATGAATTCATCATAGTCAAGGATTTCTGCAATCCATTGAGATATTATTCTTGTGGTTGACTTATGGATGGATTGATTATTCCAGGATTCGGCATATTCGATCGCAGCGGACGCTTCCGGGATGAAATAAATATTAAATCCATGATTTTTCATCGGAATCATTCCCATGCTTCTTCCAATGACACACATATTGGATGAAAAGCCGACATAAATAAGAGAGTCAATTTTGCGCGCCGACAAATAAGCGGCGAAGCGGTCATCATCATAGTCCTGATGAAACAATATGATTGCCTTACCATCATCGGCAAAAGACTGCAGAACAGGATGAATTTTAGCAGAATGATTGCTTTTTTTTTGGTCATTTGTCAGAATCACTATCGGATGCCCCAGATAAAGCGCTTTTTTGACAAGCGGTATAATTCGCGATTCAGTAATCTTTTTGGCGTATTCGTTCAGGTGCTTTGTGGGCATGTCAACCCAGGGGTCCATGATGATCACTGCCGTTGAGCTTGAGTTTATGGTTCTGAGAAACGGATAGATCCGCTCTGATCTGTAGGGGACTGAGTCCTTTAATTTAAACTGTCCATTTGCATCCAGTGCGAAATACGAACGTCTGATGGTTTTAACTTTGTAGGTGTTCTTTGATGAATTGTTTCCCGCTTTTTCCTGCCGCTGATTTGCTTCCGGCCGGGTATTTTGGACCGACGATATGTTCCCTGATGAAATGCGCGCCGGTTGTTCCTGATTTACTTTTGTTTCAGAAAATAAAGTATGCTTGATTTCCTGAAGAGCAAAAAACGGAGGCCAGTGGTAAACACCAACCCCAATGCCGTAGAAAAAGACTGACGATAAAACAGCAAGTGACAATATGAATATGGCCGTCCTTGTGATTGCGGATCGAGACGTCTCCCTGTTTTTACTCATATTGCTCTTCATCCAAAGTTGCTGAAAATCTGCCCTATTGTGTTTTCAGAAAAGACCGCCACTCCATAGCCCGATCATGATATAACTGGTGCCACAGTTCCAGGCTCATGAGACCCCATGTTTTTCGCGAAAAGCGGCTCCCGCTTTGCAGATTTTTTAATAACGCCCTCTGGTTGATGTAAGGGCGTTGCCTTTCCACCATGCTCTGGAAAATCTCCTGCACAAAATCGCTCAATTCATGATTGAACCATTCGGCCAGCGGAACCGGGAAGCCCATTTTGTCACGCCGGTGAATAATATGATCGGGAAGATCGCCGGCAAATTCCGTCTTGAGCAGGTGCTTCATGGAACCGCCCTGAAATTTCACATCCGCGGGCACAGTGGCCGCAAACTCAACAAGCGGATGATCCAAAAAAGGTACACGGCTCTCCAAGCCGTGGGCCATGCTCATCCGGTCTTCAACCTGCAACAGAGCGGGCAAAAGGCATTTGAAATCGAAATGTGTCATCCTGTCAAAGTATGCTTCCTTCTTTACATTGGCAGAATTGTTAAAGATTGTCGCAAAGTCTTCGAACACCTTCCGCCGGTCGAAACTTGCCCAATCAATCTCCTCTTTCATGTCCGTTGAACGGTCTACCAACCGGAAATACCGCTGCTCCATCGGCTCGAAAAGTCCCTCCCGCCAGAATTCCTTCATCAGCGGCGTATACTCCCGCAAGAGCCCAAGATTGGGGACAATCGATTCAATGGTAACGACATAATTTCCATTATGGTAGGTGCCGTCAATTGCCGCTTTTATGCACTGTTCAAAATAGGCCAGCACATACCGGGCGTAACCGCCGAATATTTCGTCACCGCCCTGGCCACCCAGGACGACTTTGAGGTGTTCAGATGCCAGCCTGGAAACCATAAACTGGGCAAAGGAACCGGGCCCTGCCGCCGGAAAATCCATTTTATATATGACATCCCTGATATGGTTGCAGAAATCCGAACCTGTAATATCGATAATATGAAGTTCCCCGCCGGCATGACTTACTGCCATGCGGGCATAATCGCTTTCATCATATCCCGGATATTCCTTGAATCTGCCATGGAATCCAAGCGGATAAGCCTTGCCATTCCGGTTTGCCAAAACGTGCAGGAGACTCGAATCAATCCCTCCGGATATGTAACTCCCCACAGGCACATCACTTCGCAGGTGGAGCTCCAGCGATTCATTCACCAGCTCTCGCAGTCGTTTTCGAAAGTAGACGGGGCTGTGATCAAAATCAATCTCGAAATGAACATCCCAGTAGCGCCAGACTCTGACCTCACCGTCTTCAATCGCCAGGGCATGACCGGGTAATAATTGATGGATGCCTTCAAAAAGAGTTTTCTCTCCAATGGTGTATTGAAAAGTCAGATACTCGGCCAAAGCGCTGCGCTCGGTGGTAATCTGCGGCAAGAAAGGCAATAAGGCTTTCGCCTCGGAGGCAAAGTAAAATATATCACCGACCTGACAGTAATAAAATGGTTTGATTCCGAAACGGTCGCGGGCGCAAAACAACCGTCGGCGTTTGTTGTCCCAGACGGCAAAGGCAAACATCCCACGCAGGTGCTCCAGGCAGCTCTCGCCGTGCCGCTGATATGCGGCCAGAATGCATTCCGTATCCGACCGGCTTTTGAATGTCCATGAAGCTCCGAGGGTTTGCCGCAATTCCCTGTAATTGTATATCTCCCCGTTGAAGACAATAATATTGCCGTCATCGCCGGTCATCGGCTGCCTGGCCAACGGGGAAAGATCGATAATGCTCAGCCGCCTGTGTGCAAAACCGATGGATGAGTCCTGATGCTGCCAGGTTCCTTCATCATCAGGCCCCCGATGTTGTATGAGCTGGTTCATCACAGACAATGATGGTTGCAAACCGGGAAGTGGCTTACCATTTATATGAATAATTCCTGCAATGCCGCACATTTTGGTTCCTTTATCCCCCTGTTCTCTTAAATGGGATGTCTTCTATATAAAATTTATTCATGGATGGGAGACGGATCATAGTAATGCCGGTACCACGATTCGATGGAATACAACGCCCATGTTTCGCGATCCATTGTCTTGTGCTTGCTCATATCAATGTCCATCACCTTTCTGTTCGCCAGTGACGAGAGCATCGGTTTAATAAGCTTCCAATCCCATTTCTGATACGGAACGGGAAATCCCATTTTGTCATAGCGCATTCTCACTTTTTCCGGCAGGATCCCTTTCAATGCCTCTCTCATCATGAATTTTGGTATCGGTGCCCGATTACGTGGAGCAACGGAGCAAACATACTCAACAATCTGATGATCCAATAAAGGATTCACGGGCGTTACGCCGGTAAACTTCCCCACATATTCATCAACCGTCAAAATGGCGGGCAACGTGACCTTGAGATTAATATTCAGAACATTGTTTTCGATATTTTCGCTGTGATCCCAGAATTCCAGTATTCGCTTGGTCGCGTAAAATGTATCCCTCCCCCGCGAAAGGAGACCTCCTGCCAATGCCGGGAAGCCGTCATTTAATGTTTTTTCGACCATCGGTTCGTATCTCACCATATAACGGTCCCGCAAAAGATTTTTTGCCGCTTCCGCCAGTGTCAGCATAACTGTATTCCAGTTGTATCCGAGAAATATTTCGTCGCCACCTTCTCCCGTAAAGGCGAAACGATAGTTATTTTTTTTCGCTTCCCGCGCAACCAGAACCTGCGGCAGGATACCCAGCCCTCCGCACGGGTCGGGCAATATCTCGGGAAATACAGGCAGGAGTTCCTGAAAATTCCTTTGCGTAATCTCGACTTTAATATAATTTTTTATAAAGTCTGATTTCAACACAACAGATTCAATATAATCCATTTCGGAATAGCCTTCCTCCTCATAAAATCCGGAGAAACACTCCGTCGGCTTTGAAAGAATTGTGGAGATGCTGGAATCCAGACCTCCGCTGAGATAACTTGTGTATTTTTTTCCCTTCAACAATTGCAGCCTGTAATGAACGGCATCCTCCAGCAAACCAAGAAGATGCTTTGGATCAAAACCATTATTGCCAAACTCAATATTCCAGTACCTTTCCTTTCTTGATCCTTTCTCGCTGATTCGCACAAATTCACCGGGCATGACCTTATGGACACCCGCAAAAAAGGTTTGTTCCGTGAAGGAAATCTGGAACTGCATATAATCTGACAGGATATAAGACCAGTTTGCTTCTGCTTTCATGGCTTTTCCAACCCATGCAGGGTTTGTTGAAACATAAACAAACTTACCGTCTATTCCATAATAAATATTGCATGCCCCGAGCCGATCTCTGAACAAAACCAGTTCATCATTTTCAATCAGATACCCGGCAAATTCACCGCGCGATTTTTTTACATCGCCTTTGCAAATCTTTTTCAGTGCAGACAGATTAGAGATGCCGATAACCTCAGAGCCTGTCCCGCTCATGCTTGTAACATCAATGATTTTTCGAATTTCTTTCATTTTGTTCATTTTGTTCATTTACCCCACATGATTGGTTTTATCGAATGCCAGATCAGGAAAGAATCAGCTTCTTTTCTAACATGCTCTCCCCAGGCGTTTGCAGAAAGACTTTATGAACGTCCTTTCATTTGATTGTAGAAGAGCATAGATGAAGAAAGGCAGGAGGCATGTTGCGGTCAAGGACACCAGGATTTCTCCAGGCAGAGAAAACTGGCGTTCCCAGAGCATCAAAACACCATACAATACATAGACGATACTGAACTGCAGGATTCTTTTCCATTCGTAGAACACTTGAATATATCTGTTCCTCTGCAGATAGTTCCAGATCATTACACCGGCAACCATGGTTGTAAACCCGAGCAATAGCGCCAATGCAGCTCCCAGCAACCCGTATATATGGATGAACGCAAAATTCAAGACAACAGCAACAGCCGTGGATACGATTTGTATAACCGTCATATATCGGACATCTTTCGCAAAATAAATACCGGGTAACAGAATAAAAAAAATCCCCGACACAAAACTGGCCCCTGCAGACAGTCCCATGACTTTGTAGGCTTCGTAAAATTCCGGTTGAGTCATGATCATGATGACCGGCTTTGCGAATATGAAAAACAGAAGGCTGACAGAACCAAAAACGAATACATAATAAGTCAATATTCGTCCGAATAAAATACCGGCTTCATCCTGTTTATCCACGTAAGACATAAAATAAGGCAGCCATGAGCTTTGAAGAGCGGAAACCAGCAGACTCATAGCCATACCGAGATTAAACCCAATGTTATAGATGCCTACCGCATCAAGGCCTGATAAATATTGTAAGATATATTTGTTGCCGTGCTGAAGCACAAAAACCATGAAGGCAGAAGGGACAAGCGGCAATCCCAGCATCAGCAGTTTTCGCATCATTTTGCGGCTCGTCTTTATTTTCAATCTGGCAAACGTGAATGAAAAAAAAAGGAATAAGCCTATCATGCTGGCAATCAATGTGCTTTCGACCATTCCATGGACACCGCGCTTAAAAAGAACAACCAGGGTGCAGCTCAATGCAACCGAGAAAAGAGTCGTAATAATTGTTAAGATGACAAATAATTTTGCCTTCTCCTCAAACTGAAGATAAAGTGTAAATGGAGAAGTCAGGATCGTCATGCCCGCGGTAAGCAACGTCATAACCATGAGGTCAGCATAGCGCGTTGTGTTGAAAGCAATCTGGCTGATTTGACGGGGAAAAAGGAAGGTACAGACATAAAGCAGGAAAGTACCGGCCAGAAGGATAAAGAAAGTCGTCCAAACGGTTTGCTGTTTATGAGCATCACTGTTATCATCAAAATAGCAGACACCGATAGCCCCGTTTACTCCAAGCGAAAATAAAGAGACAGCAATAAAGGAAATCAAACCTAAAATTGCAATAATGCCGTAATCGGCAGGAGAGAGATAAGCGGTAAAAAGGGGAAGCAACAGAAAACCGATAAAACGATTCAGAACCTG
>CAYMYR010000057.1:0-2349 GCA_964394715.1 uncultured Smithella sp. | reverse complement strand
ATGTTGGAATTTTTTTCTCTTGACACAAGTTTTTTTAATGCTTTGCTTTGGGCTGCGTTTTCAGCCGTTTTTGCGCGCACCTTCTTGCCTGACTTTTCAAGAACAATATTTACAAATTTTCTGTATGTATATTGCCCTGATTCGATAATATCACGATACGCGTTATCAGCGATTCTTTTGCACAGATCATGGTCGCTGATCTGTGCGATCGCCTGCTTTATGTTGCTCCAGTCCTTTTTAACTTCAATGTAATGAATTCCTGGTTTCAATATGCCACCGTATTCACCCTCAACAAGGACCTGGCAGGTTTTGGTAATGCAGCATTCAAAATGCCGCGGAGATATGGCAAAAAGGTCGAGGTTGCCATCCATACCAGGGAAACAGGCCTGCTCTACTTCATCAAACGATGCGTCCGGCCTTCGACGGAGATAATCATCTACGAGCGCCTTAATCTGACCGTCGGGGTCAATCATACTCGCCCCCCCTTCACATCCGAGAACGGTTCTGCATCTGCTGAGGAATTTGTACCAGTCTTCCCCGAAATATACATTCTGGGCTGTATCCGTCGCGATATCAATCTTCAGCTTGCCGCCGCGGCATGCGTCAATAAATTTTTCCGCTATCTGCCATTTCAAGCATCCATGCCGCCCCAGATAATAAGGAACTTTTCTGGCACGATAACCGATATCAATCTCTCTTTTATCATCGACGAACTTTGAAACACGGTCCAGGGAAGCCTCGTCGATATACCCGGTAAGAACCGTGACAAAATCCTCAACACCTGAAAGTTTCTTCGGATAAACCTTTCTCCACTCGGTCTGTGGAAGACACGTAAAAACCGTCTTAACTGAATACTCCAGAAAAAACCGGCATAACAGATCGGAATTAAGATATTCATCGTGAAGCACGGCTACCTTATATCCGGAAATTGTTTTCAGTTTACTCCATTTCACCAACTGCTTTTCGAATTTGCTTCTGAAAAATCTGCAGGCACATAAAGTGTAATGATAAATGACAATATCGAAATTGATCCGGTCAATATAGGACGGAACTCCGGTAGCAACATTCAGGTAGTAGCAATCCTCCCCGGAATAGCGGGCAAAGGAATAAAGGTGCTCAGAAATGGTATTTCTGATGTTTTTATTGTCTTCCTGAAAATAAACGATCAGTATTTTCAAAATTCCCTATTACCTGCGACCGCATTGCCCTTATGAATTTAATCTTTCTGTAACTAGCGCCATTCTTCTCCCGTCTGAATTCTTTCCGGCACCCGCTTACAGACACGTTTCACTCCTTCACGAAGCGACACTTTGGGAATAACTTTCAGCAGTTTTGTCTGTCTCTCCAGGGATGGACGTTTTACCTGCGTCATCCGGCTGGGAATTTTAATGTGCCTGATCAATTTTTTTGGCGCAGACAGTTCCTGGCGGACCATTTCAGCCAGTTCGTCCATTCCGATGACTTCGGGATTTCCAATATTAATTGCGGTATACTCTTTGACCCTTGTCGCCGCTTCAATCGCCCGAACGGCATCACTGGAATGTAGCCAGCTTCTTGCACTTCCGTTATGCACTTCAATAGGCCTCCCGAGGGACAAATTACCCGCAAAACGAATCATGGCAGAACGATGATCCCCAAAAGCCTCTTCCTCATCGTACATCATGAAGGGACGGATGCTGACAGCCTTTAATCCATAGTTTTTCACTTCATATTCCACCAGCTTCTCTCCAAGGAGCTTGGACAGGCCATAACGGTTATTCGGCCGGGGATCGGAGGTCGCCTCATCCATCGGGTCACACTCGGGTCCATACACCTCGGAAGTGGAAAAAAAGACCGTCATAGCCTTTACACGCTTGCAGAGCTGAAGAACATTGTTGATTCCTCCGAGATTGGTGGTAATCGCCAGACTGCCGGCCTGCTCACAGGTGACTCGACTGACCATCGCCGATAAAAGAAAAACAACGTCCGGCTTCCAATCAAATGCCGGAAGCAGATCGATCGGGTTATTGATATCTGCAACCATGTAGTTACTTCTGTAGCCGGACCGGATATCGGCTTCCATGATTTCATACCCCTGTTTTTCAAGATATTTGACCAGAGGAGTACCAATATTCCCTTCCGACCCGATAACAAGCGCTTTCCTAAATTCTTTTCTCATTCCTTCTCTCCTTTATTAAAATTTTTTTTACAACAGTATCATCCTAAATGAACAAGGCGCAACAAGAGATTCTTCACTGAACTCGCCACACCTTGCACATGATATCTCACGCTGTTTACTCGAATTTTGATCCCAAGTTTTTTCTGTCTCCATCTTGCCTGAATCATCCCTTTTCTCTTGAAGGATTCTAA
>CAYMYR010000056.1:0-17096 GCA_964394715.1 uncultured Smithella sp. | reverse complement strand
GATATACGCAAGACGCGAAGCATCCTGAACAACATTATTCTTACCTCAACGGGAGCCGCAAAAGCCCTGATCGAGGTTATTCCGGAAGTTAAAAACATCGGCTTCATGGGCGATTCCATCCGGGTACCGACCAACACTCTGTCGCTCATCATCCTGAACGCAACGTTCCAGGCCAAGCAGAACAAAGCAGGCGAAGTTGCCAACATCGATACCAGGAAACTCAATGAAATCTATGAGAAGGCCGCTCAAAACAATCCGCTGATCCGGTTCACAATGCAACAGAACGTCTCGACGGATCTCATCGGGGAAGACGCGGCTGTCATCATTGAAGGACAGTTCAATCACACAAGAACCGCTTTCATTCCGGTTGATCTCTCTCATGTTCCCAATATGCCGGCGGATCTTCTTAAGAACATTGGAGACAAAACGCTGAACATGCCGGTGATCCACGCCAAAATTTTCGGCTGGTACGACAACGAATATGGAAGCTACACAAACCGGATGGGTGATTTGACCGAATACATTCACAAAAATATTCAGTAAGCGGCACAAGGATGATGCCACCCCCGTTTTTCATGCATGAAAAGCGGGGGTGGTTTTCAGGAAACGGTAAGCACAACAGGCAGTTTTTTATCCATAATGAGCGCATGGCCCTGTTTTTCATGGTTTTAAAATGGTCTGATAACTTCAGGCGTCAAAACAAAGATTGGTGATAAAACATGTCAAAGGAACTGGAACGGATTAAAATCGTCCCGAACAGGATCGAGGAGCAGCTGGAAAAAATCATCAGCGAAAATAAACGGCTGCGTTTCCAGTACGCTTCAGCCACCAAACAGGTGAATGAACTCAATGAGTTCATGCAAATCATGCTGAACATGTCCCCTTTCGGCATCTCCATCATCCAGAATGACAGGTTTATTTTCAGCAACAAAGCCTTTTCAGAGATTATCGGATTTTCCCAGAAACAGCTCAGAAACATGGCCCCTGAAGACATCGTGTTTGAAGCGGACCGCGAGCATGTCACCAAGAGCATCGAGGGAGCCTACACGGACCATGTCCAGACATTTTTCATGTTTCGTATCATGACGAAGGATGAAAAGATCAAATGGATTCTGGGTTCGGTCGCCCTCATTCACATGAATGAAAAGCAGGCCCTGCTGGGGAACTTTGTTGATCTGACTGAAGGAAGGGTCATGCATCTGGCATACAATGATGCTCTCACCGGCCTGCCCAACAGAAAGCTGATGATGGACCGTATGGAACAGGCTATCGTCGCGGCCAAAAGAAGAAACGAAAAACTGGCCCTCCTTTTTATGGATCTGGACGGCTTTAAAAATGTCAATGATCAGCACGGACACGAAATCGGCGACAAGCTGCTGATTGAAATCGCAGGCAAGCTAAGAGAAGTCGTCCGACGTGAAAATGACACCATTTCCCGATTCGGCGGAGATGAATTCCTGATTCTCCTGACGGACATTATCCACAGAGAGCACATTGAAAATATCATCTTCCATCTTTTTGATAAATTCACTAACCCGATCACCCTGCCGGGAACAAATGTGACCAACCGTGTCTGCTTCAGTATCGGAGTCGCTCTATATCCCGAACACGGCGAAGACTCCGACACCCTTATACGGCATGCCGACGAGGCCATGTACAGGATCAAAAAAACCCGCGGGAAAAACAGTTTTCTGTTTTTTGAACCGTCGTAAAAAGATCAGACTGCCGGGAAAAACGCTACAGGGTAATCGAATAATACTTTTCCGTTTCCCTTTCATGCTTTCCCAGATAAAGGGCGCCGCTCCAGCCGTCAATGCAGATAAAATCTCCCGTTTTGATCGTTTGTCCTTCTATCGTCGCATAGCCTTCTGATTCGTAAACCTTCAGCTTCCCCAGACCAACAACACCGACCTTACTGAGCTGCGGAATGGTCACCGCGGCATGGGAAGTTGCTCCGCCTTTGGCGGTCAGCAACCCCTCTACCTGCAGCAGGACGCCGACATCATCCGGGACCGTATCGGGACGTACGAGGATCAGAGAGGTTTTCGGCTCCTTTTCGCGGAACCGCTTAATGTCCTCTTCGGAATAAACCGCCTTGCCGCAAAGCGCGCCGCCGCTTACTCCAATCCCCGTTCCCATAAGAGACGCCGCCAGCAGCGGAGTGTCTTTAAAACGCCTGAGTGTCTTGGTTTTCACCTGGTCCATATCCCGGGTCTGCAGAATGAATAACTGCTCTTTTCGCGGACCTTCAAATGTAAATTCCATTTCCTGGTGATTGAAACCCTTTTCGTAAATCACGATTTCCGCGATTTTGACCAGTTCGGCATAAATATCCGGGAATGTGACTTCAAGGGAAATATTGGTATGCCGATGTTCGGTAATCCGCTGTTTTTCGGAAATGGGAAAAGTTTCGACAAGGCCGGAAACGATGTCATCTCCCTGAACACCAAAAATAAAATCTCCGTAAAGCGTTACGTCAGAGGAGGCGCTTTTCGGGTCGCGGGTAAAAATCACACCGGAACCGGACTTTTCATGGAGATTGCCGAAAACCATCGCCTGCACGATAACGGCGGTTCCCCATTCATCGGACAGACGCATTTGATGACGGTAAATTTTAGCCTGTTCGGAATACCAGGAATCAAACACCTGCAAAATCGCGTGGCGCAGCTGCCGCATCGGGTCATCCGCCAGCGGAATACCGTTATCCTGAATGCCTTTTTTGTAGGCCTGCGCGATTGCTTTCATCAGATCGGGCGGAAACTGAATTTTTCTCTCCACACCGTGTTTCTGTTTGAAGCCTTCCATAATGGCATCAAAAAAGTCCCGGCTCAGGCCGTGGAACATGCCCCAGGTCTGAAGGAAGCGGCGGTAGGAATCCCAAGCCGCCCACTGGAAGTCTTTTCTCCCTCCAAGGCTTTCCGCGATGGACGCGTTGATTCCGACATTCAGGAAAGACCGCATCATTCCCGGCAAAGAAACCGTGGCTCCGCTCCGAACGGATAAAAGCAGCGGGTTGCTGCGGTCGCCGAACTTTCGGCCTGTTTTTCTTTCCAGATCGGAAATTTGTTTATTGATGCGGTCAACCAGATCCCGGAAAATATACTTATCACCGTAAACAGCATCATATCCCCGGAACACTTCCGTGGTAATGATAAATCCCGGCGGAACCGGGAAACCAAAAGAGACCAGCTTTTTGAGGAAATAGCCTTTATTGCCCAGAAGAATCTGATTATCCATTTTGGCGTTTTGGCCGTAAATGGGACAGACCGCCAGTTCGGGATTGTAATCCATCAGCAGGTTGAGAATCCTTTTGTTTTCCTTGAATTTTTCCAGTTCAGCGTTGAGTGTTTTAATGACCGCATGGACAAAGTTGTCCAGCACCTGCAGGCCGAAAGCGGACGATATCATGCTGCGAATAAAACTCTCGGATTCCTGATAAACCAGTTCATCGCTGCGGACCGGTTCGCTTTTCACAACGGCATCCTGCGCAGGCGCCTTGATCTGACGGACGATCACCGGCAGATTGACACTGTGGGCGTCGATATAGTAATCACGAATCACATCCTGAATGCCCTTGGAAATGAACCTGAAAATATCCAGGTACTGTTCAGCGGAAAATTGTTTGACAGGCAGCGCGCTCGTCACAAATTTCACCTTGGCCACCAGGCCTTCCGTGGAAATCCCCTCCAATTCAAGTGCGGAAAGATAAAGCCACAGGTAGATGTGAACTTTGACAATCGTACGCTTGGTGATGAACTTCAGATTCAGGGATTGAATCAGCTCTTCAAACAGCATACCGCCCAGGCTCTCCAGGCGCAGGATGATTCCCATCGCGTCGAATTTTTCCTCGTGATAGGTCCCGTACATGGACGGAATGCCCGCCGCAATATGACGTTTATGATAGATATTCTCAAAGGACTGTGTTTTCTTTTCCGAAAGCACCCTGGCTTTCAGCACAGCCAGGAATTTCAGGATCAGTGTCAGGCTGCGGTAGTAATTTTTAATTTTCAACGACCGCCTCAGCGACACAATGTCCTGTACGGCAAAAATATTGACAGCTTCCAGGTCTTTGAGCAAATCGAAATACTGGGGATAATATTTCTTATGGATCAGCTGATAGATACGGATCATCAGGGACACGCGCTCCCGATCCACATCTGAAATATCCCGAATTTGCTGAATCTCCCTGGCAATCTTTCCATTATCCCATTCCAGGAAATTTCTTGGATCGTTATCAACCTTCGGGAAAAGCTCTACAAGGGCGTGATTCATGCCGTCAAAATATTCCCCTGAATTTTTTACCTGGTCAAACACTTCATCCGGAATGTGCCCGCGGATAAATTTTTTATCACCCGAAAACCAGTAGTGAAAGATATGCTCGGTAAATTCGACCAGCAGGCTGTTGCTTTCGACATGGGACTGCTTTCTGAAAAAATCAATCAGAGCGTCTTTGCGGAAGGATATTTCATCGACGCGGGTGGTGATGTCGCGCAATTCACCTTCCGCGCCGATTTCGCTGAAATAAACGGGAAAGATCCGCAAAAGCTGTTTGATCAGGTTATAGGCCGGCGCGATATCTGTGTTGAGAAGCCTTGAAATATCCCTCTGGATCAAATCCGTATCGCGGATAAAAATCCCACCGATTTTCAGATTGACGATCAGGGCGGAAATCAATCTCTTCGTCCATCGTGGCTTCATGGCGATAATTTCCAGCCAGGCACGGATAGTCCGAATGTGTTCGGGATTGACCTGCACCTGCCATTCTGTTGTCGAACCCGCGATATCCGGATATTCAAATCCGTAGGCAATCAATTCGTCAATAAATGTCTCCACCAGCGGATGATTATTTTGCCCAAAAACTTCCCTGGCCGTGGTAATAATGCAGTCAATCCCCGCACCGCGAAATTCATTCTGCGATGCGTTCTTTTTTAGAAACGTGAAAATCCTGCGGACAAGATCACCCAGCCTTTCCCTCTTTTCCTCCTGAAAAACCATCTTCAGCGAATAATTAATTTCCCGCATGGCGCTGACATGGATATCTACAAGCCCCGGAACAGACATGACACCGAAAAGAAAATCCAGCTTCACCAGATGATGACCCTGGTACGCACTGGATTTCTCCAGCTGGTCCGCCACATGCAGGTAGCCATCGATGATCTGGAAATAATCAGGCAGCGACAGATACGCTCCGATGTGCTCACCGATCTTCCGGCCTTCACGGGGACGAAGCTCTTCGACTTCTATCATCAGCCTGTGGAAACGCGAATGGCTGAGCGGCTCCACCAATTCAAGATAGGCTTTCTCCTCAAACGCTGCGCCGGTATCGCGTTCTACAATAAGCCACAGGGCCGGATCGGGCTGGGTCAGCCAGAATGAGTAGGTCGCCCTGAACATCTTGTAGAGCAGCAGATCGAAAGCCGGCGTGGACAGATTGATATTCTTTTCCATAACGGCGCGGATGATTCTTTTCAGGTAAGATGAGCATTTTTTAAACAGTATCGATTCCGCGTCGGCAATTTCCATCAGAGAATCAATGAAGCCCGGAAACAAAGACAGGTTTCTTTCCAGGAATTCATTGCTCTGCATGATAATCGCATCTGCATAATCGAAAAGATAATGAATAGCGCTGTCTTTTGCGTCATCGGACGCGGAGGATTTCAGGACATCAAAATAAATCGTAAGTAGAATGGATAAAGCGGACAGGCCCTCCGGGTGCTTGTTATAAATATAAAAATCACCGATGGAGATCGACTTGAGTTCTTTCAGGACATAGTCCCAGTTTACATAAGGATGATTGAGCTCCGTCAGCATCTCGCGGGTTTTTTTCTGCAGGCCATAGTGGTCACGGACAATCTGTAAAAGCGGCGCGTATTTCTCGGGAATCCGGACATCCGTGGCCGTCCGTTCCAGATTGACCTTCAGCGCTGACGAAACCCAGGCATTACCCTTCTCGACGGGCTTTGATTTTGTCGCCATATGAAACAATCCTTCAAGTGGCAGATTAACCAGAATTCCGGCAGGATTTCAAGGCCGTAATTCCGATCCTCCATCGGGCGCAAAAAGCCGTTTCAGGAATGCTGACCTTTCCTTTTTTCGGAAAATTTCTCAAGAAGCACAACTATCAGCTGAATCATACCGGCAACACTGAAGGATATGGCTACCGTCAATCCGTATGTCAATAGAGCTTCATTCCATCCGTTCATGTCAGATCTCCTTCGTTATTTCGCCAGAAGGCTGCAGAAAATACCGGCGATAATCGCCGTGGTGATGACACCGCTTACATTGGCACCCAAAGCTTCCGGCAGAATAATGGCCGATTTATTGACCTTGGTGACCACCTTCTGTGCCACTTTGGCCGTGGTCGGAACACAGCTCACACCGGCAATGCCGATAGCTGGATTAAATTTACCGCGAGTAATAAAATAGAGGATATACCCTGCAAGAATACCGCCGATGCCCGAAATCAGCAGCGACAGAACACCCAGAAGCAGGAGAGGCAGAACTTTCGGGTCCATGATCGTGTTCACATCGCACAGAACGCCAAGCATCAATCCCAGAAACATCGTGGATGCATAAAGGATCGGCCCCTGAAGCAACTCAATGAATTCTTTAATGCCGGATTCCCGGATCACCACCCCGAAAAAGAGAGAAAAGATCAGCGGTGCGGCCACCGGAAGCAGAAATGAGAGGAAAACGCAGGCAACCACGGCAAAAAGCATCTTTTCCCCGGAAGTAATATTTCTTTTCTTTTTGGCTGGTGCGGGTTTGATCGCCAGCAGTTTTTTCGGCACTAAAAGCCTTATAAGATAAGGGTAGCCACCATAGGCAAACCCCAGGTAAAGATAAGCGATGACAGCAATGGGAACAAAGAGTTCCGGAGCCAGCCGAAGCGAAGTAAACAACACCATGGGGCCATCGGCGCCTCCGACAATGGCAATCGCGGCTGCCTGCTGTGGCGTGTAGCCGAAGAGCTGCGCAATCGGAAAGGTAATGATGGTCCCAAGTTCGGCCAAAACGGCAATAAACATGCTCTGGAAAGGCCTGGCCATTACATAGCCCACGTCCAGAAGCGCTCCGATGCCCATGAAAACCAGACAGGCAATCAGACCGTTGCTGAAGGTAAACGTATAGATCGGCTGCAGCCAGTCAATCTGTAAAACCGTCATGACCTCCGCCGCGTTTTTCAATGCGTCTGCCGTCGCCCCGGCCTGCGCTTCGACGAAGAGTGTACCGGTACCGCCATGGAGTTTGAGGGGGTCAAAAAACATGAGGGCCGCGTTGACCGTTGCCATGCCCAATCCCATGGGAATCATGAGCAGTGCCTCGAGATACCCCTTTTTGCCCATGTACACCAGCAAGAGGCCAAGCCCGATCAGACCGATTCTGGCAATGGCCATTTTTGGATCTTGTGAGAACGATTGAATTAAGGTTGTAACACCCTGAAATATATTGGCAAGAGCATCCCACGTCATTGGTTATTCTCCTTATAATATTAGGAATATAATTCGACATTCCCCGTTCGATTAAATTTTCCGCTGATAGCATATTGTTTTTTGTGAAGTCAAACGTTCTTTTTCATCCTTCGGTATCCGGACAATAAACATTTTCACTTCTTATTATGTTGACAAAAGAAACCCCTTGCCAATATAAAGCACAAAAGCGTGAAGCAATTATGTAACGTTTGTTATATAATTCCCCGGTAAGAAAAGTCAAGAACGAAAAAGCAAAACGATGCCGCACACAAAGGAGCCGGGCCGACATGCTTTTTTCATGGGCAGAATATCAGAAAGGATTAATGAATTAATGTCATATCAGAGTGTTGCAGATGTTGAAACGAGGCTGACGAAGGCCGGATACATCCCTTCGCGGGAAATCGCCACGGTTATATTTCTTGCGCAGGCAACGCAGAAGCCTGTATTGATCGAAGGGCCGGCGGGTGTCGGCAAGACGGAACTGGCCAAGGCGGTTGCCCGCAGTCTGGGTCGGGAGCTGATCCGTCTGCAATGCTATGAAGGTCTGGACGAGGCCAAGGCACTTTATGAATGGGAGTATGCCAAGCAGCTGCTCTATACCCAGATGGTCAAGGACAAAATCAACGATATCATCGGAACCACGGCAACCCTGACCGAGGCGGTGGATCACATTGCGGCGCAGGAAGACGCTTTTTTTTCCGACCGGTTCATTCAACCCCGCCCGCTTCTGCAGGCCATCAGTTCCGACCTACCCGTTGTGCTGCTGCTGGACGAGGTCGATAAATCCGATCCGGAATTTGAAGCCTTTCTGCTGGAGCTGCTTTCCGACTTTCAGGTTTCCATTCCCGAACTGGGAACGCGTAAAGCTATCCGGATTCCCTTCGTCCTTTTGACCTCCAACAATTACCGGGATATGAGCGATGCCCTGAAACGACGCTGTGTACATCTGTATATTGATTACCCGGAGCGGGACACGGAAATTGCCATTGTCCGTCTGAAAATCCCGGACATTGAAGAAAAACTCTGTTCCACGCTCGTGGACGCCATTCGCAAAATCCGCACGCTTGATCTGAAAAAAAGCCCCAGCATTTCGGAGACCCTCGACTGGGCGCAATCCCTTTTGGCCCTGCAGATCCATGAATTGAGTCCCGAAGTGGTCTCCGAAACACTCAACGTCATCTGCAAATACCAGTCGGACATGGAAAAAGTTCGCAAAAATTTAGATCGGGTGGTGATCTGAAGGACCCGGACCGGCTGGTGTCCCTCATCCCGCGTAAATTCTGTCGTGGTGTTTTATGGTCAACCTTATTTCGCAATTTGTTTCCTGCTGCCGGGCGGCAGGTCTTCGTGTCTCCACTTCGGAGGTGCTGGACAGTCTCCGCCAGCTGCAGCTGATCGATCCGACGGACGAAATGCAATTCCGGTCGCTGCTTCGAGCCAATTTCGCCAAAAGCCTGCGAGATCTTCAGCATTTTGACCGCCTCTATCACCTGTTCTTTCACGAAATGCGCGTCGATACGGGCGATATGCGCCGGGCCGCCGATCAGACACAGCAGATCCGGAAAGCGGCGGACATCTTAAGAGAACAGCCACATGACAACCTGGTTTACGAAGCAGTGGTGGACTTCCTGGGCGGTAATCCCATGAAACTGCTTGCAGAAATGCGCCGTATTCACATGGAATCAGACGACCAGACAGCACCCACCCGTTTTAATTTCGGCCCTCTGGCCAGCCGGTTCAATGTCCTGAAGCAGATCAACACGGCAGCAACGGCGGCCTCCCTGCTCATTGAAGAAAACTACCTGAAAATGGACCCCGCGGCTTTGCAGAATCTGTCCTCTCATTTCCAGGAACGGTTGGATGCCGCCCGTTCCATCCTGATGTACGAGCCTCGGCCGGGAGATACCGGTACACGGAAGGTGAAAACCTACGAACAGCGGCTGAAGGATCTGGGGGAAAAAGCATTTTCATCCTTCACCCGTCATGAAGTCGAGGAGATGCGGGAAGCCATCGACAAGCTTGTCCGCAAGCTGAAAAATATTGTCAGCCGCCGTTACGCTGTAAGGGACAGGGGAAATCTGGACGTCAAAAAAACTCTCAGGGCTTCCGCCAAATACAATGGCGTGCCTCTGGATATCAAGTATCATCGGAAAACCATGCGAAAAAGCCGGATCGTGACGCTTTGCGACGTCTCCGGTTCTGTTTGGGCCGCGGCCCGCTTCATGCTCAACCTTCTTTACTCCCTCCAGGATTGCTTCGACCGGGTGAACAGTTTTGTCTTCATTGACCAGCTGACGGATGTCACCGGTGTTTTCGAAGAACACGAGATCGACGAGGCCGTCCGCATTGTCATGGGGGAAGCAGACGTTCATTATGAAGCGCCGACGGATTACGGGGAAACTTTCCGCCATTTTAAAAGAAACTACATGGAGCTGCTGACCAAGAAAACAACGCTCATCATCGTCGGAGACGGGCGCTCCAACTACATGAATCCTGAAGATGCAATCCTGGGCGAAATGCGTGACCGATGCCGGCGGGTCATCTGGCTCAACCCCGAACCGGAGAATCTGTGGGGCACGGGTGACAGTGAAATCAAGACCTACACCCATCATTGCCACGAAGTCCGCCCCTGCCGGAACGTCAACCAGCTGATAACATTTATCGAAGAACTGGTCTTGTAGCCAGACGATCAGAAACCGTTTAGGATAACACGAGGCAATATGAACAAGACCGAAACAGAGAACTTCAAAACCCCAAAAAACCCGGCGGGCGCATTTGCCGCCCAACACGTCGCAAACCGTCTGGATCTGCAGACAGGCAAGGAATTTCCCATGGATATCTGGCAGAAGATGGGCAAGGCCGGCCTTTTCAAAATCGGCATTGACCGGATGTACGGCGGAGAAGGCGGCGGATATATCGATCTTTTGAAAGCGGGAGAGTCGTTCGTCAGAAACGGCTACAATCTCGGCCTGGCCTTATCCTGGCTCTACCAGCAAATCATTGCCCATTACATTATCCGGATTTTCGGAACGCGCGAGCAGCAAAGTCAGTATCTGCTTGCCGCGGCAGCGGGGAAAATCACCCTGTCTTTCGCCGTATCCGAACCGGGCCGGGGGGCCCACCCGAGGCAGCTGGCGACAACGGCCAGAAAGCAGGGCAGCTTTTATATCTTAAACGGAGAAAAAACCTATCTCACCAACGGCCCCATCGCAGGAATCTTTATTGTCATTGCCGTAACCGACGACACAACCCCGCAGAAGCGTTTTACAGCCTTTATCGTGCCTCGTACCACTGAAGGCGTCACGGTCACACAGGCAATGGCATTGAATTTTCTAAAACCTTCACCACACGGCGGCCTTAAGCTGGAAAACTGCCGGATCGGAAGGAAGTCTGTCCTGGGAAAGGAAGGAAACGCCTGGCGGGACATGGTCGTCCCCATGGGGGAAATAGAAGATGTTGTCATGATGGGACCTTTGCTGGGAGGCGCAGCAGCACTGCTGTCGATCCTGATCGCAGCGCTACGGGAAAATCCGTCTGAACCGGACATCGCGCTGAAGAGCGAACTGGGAACCCTGCATGCGATTTTACAGACCATGCGGATCATTGCCTACGAGGCGGCCGGTAGGCTGGACCGGAACAACGCTTCACCTGTCCCGCTGATGATCACTTTTGCCAGAACCGCAACTGAATTTCACGAGCGCATCACGCAAATAGCCGAACGCCGGGGAATTACCGGATCCTTCGAATACGCTCACCTTCACAGGGATTTGGAATCCATGATGGCACTGAAGAAAGGCCTGATGCAGATCCGGCAGAAAAAAATCGGCAGTGCGCTATTAAAGGCATAAGACCGCGATGTCTATCTCCCCAGCGTGTATTGGTTCATCACTTTCAGGTTTGTGATCATGAACTGCCTCACCATTTCCGCAGTTTCTTCCACCGATAGGTCCTTGAAAGCCGCATAAGGAATTTCTTCAAATATTTTGATGTACAATTTTTGCACACCGGTAAAATTGATGGTGTATTTGGGCAGCGCTTTGCTCGTTCCGCTGATCACAATGGGTAGAATGGGCACTTTCTTTTTGTGTGCCAGCTGGAAGGCGCCGAGCTTGAAGGTCTTGATCTCACCATCCGGAGAACGGGTCCCTTCCGGAAACATAAAAATGGTGCTCCCCTCATCCAGATGCACTTCACATTCCTTCAGCATCTGAGCAATGCTCTCCCTGTCGCCGCGCTTCAGTTTGACATAACGATTCAGAACCATGTTCCAGCCGATCAGCGGGAAACGGAACATTTCGATTTTTGACACCCATTTGAAATGAAAAAACAGACGAAAGGCAATCAGGATATCCAGCTGAGACTGATGATTCGAAACCACCATATACGCAACATTTTTGCGGACATTTTCACGTCCTTCGATTCGGACCTTCCAGGCGGGCAGCATCCAGGAATAAAGCGAAGCCCAAAAGCAGGTAAACAGATGGAGGAACCGCAGGCGGCGGTCAAAAGGATAGGTCACCAGACGGATCGTCAAAGCAATCAGATAGAGTGGAATCGAAGTCAATGCCACAATGACAAAAAAGCTGTATGTAACCAAACGACCCATCATATCAAATCCGTCTATTCATCCTTTTCATGGCAAGTATGATCTAAAAAACCGGGCGAAGTATAAAAAAAAGCTATTTGTGTGTCAATAATAAACATAAACATCATGAACATTAATGCATCCTCGTAAAAACTCAATTTCCCAATAAATATACAACGGTTGCTGTATAAGGCAAAACATTCGGCTTATTTGACGATGAATATGCTTGACAGCGGGCAATGATCCAAATATAAATCTACCATCTGCCGCCCTGGTGTTTATCGAAGAAGCCATAACGGCGTTGTGTTCAACCGCATGCCGGGATAAACCCATATTCGCATAGAGTCGCAGGTTCTGATCGCATCGTTTTGCACCACCAATAGATTGCCCGGCATAAGGCCAAACGCATGAGTATTCTATTTGAAGCAGCAAAAATAAAAAATTTAAACATGCGCAACCGGTTTGTCCGGTCCGCCACCTATGACGGCATGTCCGATCTCAGCGGCCAGGTTACCGAAAGCCAGCTGAAACTGATTTCCGACCTTGCCGAAGGCGGCGTCGGATTAATTATTTCCGGAATCATGTACGTTCATCCATCCGGTCAGATCTCATCTTTCATGAATTCAATTGCCGAGGACAAGCTGGTTCAGGGTCTACGGAACCTTACCGCGAAAGCCCATGAGCACGGAGCAAAAATGGCCGCTCAACTTTATCACGGCGGCCGTGAAGCCCGCTTTGTCAAAACCAGAAAGCAGCTTCCCGTTGCGCCATCCGTCATTGAAGATGATCCTTACTACCGGGGAAGCTATCGTGAAATAACCGAAGAAGAGATCGGGGAAATTCTTGATGCGTTTGGCCAGGCGGCCCGCAGAGCCCGGGAAGCCGGTTTTGACGCTGTTCAGGTTCACGGGGCCCATGGGTATCTGTTCAGCCAATTTCTTTCACCCTTTACAAACCAAAGGACCGACCGGTGGGGCGGCATCCTCTCGAACCGGCTGCGCCTTCATCGGGAAACGTACCGGAAAATCCGAAACGCGGTTGGAGAAGATTACCCTGTTTTAATCAAGCTGGGGGTTGAAGACGGATTTACGGGGGGACTGACCCTGGCCGAAGGAACGCAGGCATGCCGACTGTTGGCTGAAACCGGCTATGACGCAATTGAAGTCAGCTCCGGCGTGCGCGGTGAAAAATATGAGGGAACGGAGTATAAAACAAAAATCAACAAACCGTCACAGGAAGGTTATTTTCGCATCCCGGCACGGGAAATTAAAAAAAATGCCAAAGTCCCGGTGATTGCCGTGGGCGGCCTGAAGACCATCTCCATGATGGAGGACATGATCCTGAACCGGGAAGCCGACTTTATTTCACTGTGTCGCCCGTTGATTACAGAACCGTGGTTAATTCGAATATGGGAGCGGGATCCGAAGAAAACACCGCGCTGTGTTCACTGCAATCAATGCCTCGAAGAGCTGCATCACGGATTCCCGCTGCGCTGCGTCACCTTTAGGGGGAAAAGGCTGTAGGCTGTTAGACTGTAGGCTGGCAGGCTGCAATTACTGATTGTCTACAGCCTGCCAGTCTATTCGGGAGGATCGAAAGCCAAACATGGAGCTCAAAGATGTAAAAACCATTGGCAGCGGACTGACGAGACCGGAAGGCGTGATGGCACTTGATGACGGCAGCATATACACGGCGGACGGCCGGGGACGCTGCGCGCGCATTGAAGCAGACGGCCGCACGACATTCATAGGAAACCTCGGAGGACTGCCCAATGGCATTTGTATCGATGAAAACGGCAACTGCATTGTAGCCAACATCGGCAACGGCGAAGTTCAGTCGGTGTCGCCCACCGGGAACCATGCCGTGTTAATGACGGAAGCCGAAGGCAAAAAAATGATTGCCCCCAATTTCCCCTTCCTTGATTTTTCAGACAGGCTCTGGGTATCGAACTCCACAGACAATCCCGATATTGACGCAGCCCTTCTTTCGCCTGTTCCCGATGGATGCCTCATCATGATCGCCCGCAACCAGGCTCCGCGCATTGTCGCAAAAGGGATATATTTTGCCAACGGCGTGGCAGTGGATGCAGAAGAGGAACATGTTTATGTCGCCGAAACCATGCAGCGGCGGATTTTGCGCTACCGGATCAATCAGGATAACCGGCTGGACGGGGCAGAGGTTTTCGGTCCCTCCTTCCTGGGTAAGCTGGGATTCCCGGACGGCATCGCATTTGACGAAGCAGGCAACCTGTGGGTTACCTTTCCCATGGCCAACGCCATCGGGCTCATCAATCCGGCAGGCAACCTCGAGATCTTTTTGGAAGACCCGCAGGACCTCGTCATTCATCGACCGACCAATATCTGTTTCGGTGGGAAAGACCGCCGCACCGCTTATATCGGCAGTTTGGGAGGGACCAATGTTCCTTTCTTTGAGGTGCCGTATCCGGGTATGCGGCTGGTGCACCAGAACAAATAGGCTGTAGACTGTTAGACTATTAGGCTGTAGGTCGTTGGTCTTTAGGCTATAAGAATATCAGACAACAAAATTGAAAGGAGAAAAGAAGATGGGATACAAAAACATTTTGGTATCAACGAAAGACTTTGTGACGACGATCGTTTTGAATCGTCCGCCGATGAACTCCGTGAACCTGGGAATCCGGGAGGAACTTTTCAACGCGGTAGACGAAATTGAAACAAGCCGCGAAACCCGTGCAGTCATCATCACGGGAGCAGGCGAAAAGGGTTTTTCCGCGGGCATGGATGTCTCCGATATCGCCAACATCACCAAGGGACCGGATGGGAACCAGATCATGAACGCAATCGCGAATTCGACAAAGCCATTCATCGCGGCTATCAATGGACATGCGCTCGGCGGCGGCTGCGAAACAGCACTGGCCTGCCATTTCCGGCTGATGACAGATAACCCCAAAGCGATGATCGGCCTGCCCGAAATCAATCTGGGAATCACCCCAGGTTGGGGTGGCATTCACCGGATGCCACGGGTTGTTGGAAAATCCAGGGCGTTGGATATTATTCTTTTCAGCAAGAGACTATCCGCACAGGAGGCACTGGCAGTCGGTCTTGTAGATAAAGTTGTCCCGGCGGCTGATTTGATGAAAGAAGCGGAAGCTTTCGCAACGGCTCTTGCCAAACGTCCACCCCTGGCCGTTGCCGCAGTGCTCAGCGGAATGAATGTGGGACTGGAGAAAGGAATTGAAGAGGGGCTGCGGAAAGACAGCGAGTGGGCTCCTAAAATTATTTTCAGCAAGGATGCCATGGAAGGAATGACGGCTTTCCTGGAAAAGCGCGAACCGGTCTTTAAAGGCGAGTAAAATAATCTATCCGTTCCATTATGAAAAGGCAGCGCCGGTTCCGGTTGCTGCCTTTTTTTAATTGGCCGGTGAATCGCCTTTGCTTCACCTTTTATCATTTTACTGTCCTGCCGCATCTCTCATACACTTTTCCACGGGCCAATGAAACAGAATGCACCAAAAGCTTCGCACCCTGATGTTATTGCTATTTTTTGTTGATCCACTTAATTTGAAACTCAATTTCTTCATTTTTCCCTTCACGTTCATGCTCGACGTTAAAGACAGCCGAAGACGGCACTGAGATCCTCTCCCCGGCAATCATGATTGCAAACCGCCTGCCGTTC
Organism: uncultured Smithella sp.; assembly: GCA_964394715.1. GTDB lineage: Bacteria > Desulfobacterota > Syntrophia > Syntrophales > Smithellaceae > UBA8904. Next base: position 1,385 of record CAYMYR010000056.1, on the reverse strand, counting down.
TCCAGCGCGTCCGCCAGACGGCGAAGCTTGGCAACAAACTCTGCGGTCGGATATGTTTTTTCCAGATCTCTTGATTTCTTTTTCATAAATACCTCCTTTTGTTTCTGTAATATCCTCAAAAAAATAGATGTGTCAAGTGCCAGGCCATCCTGATATTAACCCGGAAATCTTTACGACATCAACAATTTCCGCGTGTTTAAAAAAAACCGTCAACCATAACTACTCGAAATACCATCAGATATTAAAAGCATTGTTCAGAAAAGGGAATATTTTATGGATTTTACCTAAAAAAATTGCTAAAAGGCTTTTTTAGAAGTTCTGCAGTTTTTCGTTTTATTTATTGTCATAAAAAAATTCAATACAGGAGGAATAATCAGACAGATTTTATTACACTAAGGACAAGCGGTACATTGTTTGCTTCATTCATATCGTCTTAACCAAACTTAGGAGGGAAGTTAAAATGGCTGAAGGAGTATACGCATCAAAACCGTGGTTGAAGTCTTACGACAAAGGTGTTCCCGAGAAAATCCAATACGAGGAAATCTGCATGCCGGATATTCTGGACAGATCGGCGGCAAAAGCTCCCGACCGTATGGCGCTGAATTTTCAGGGCTACACCGTTTCCTACAAAGAACTGAAAGACATGGTGGACCGTTTTGCAACCTACCTTGCCGGCGCAGGCATCAAAAAAGGAGATGCCGTTGCCATCATTCTACCGAACCTCATTCCCTGTGTGGCAGCCTATTACGCGATTCATCGGCTGGGCGCCATCGTGGTATTGAATAACCCGCTTTATTCCGACCGCGAACTCGAACATCAGCTCAACGATTCAGGATCAAAAATCATTATCACAGTCGACCTTCTGGCCAACCGGATGATCGATTTAAGACCCAAAACGCAGGTGCAGCAGATCATTCTCACTTCCATCGGAGACTATCTGCCATTCCCCGTCAATCTTCTTTTTCCGCTCGTCGGCAAGAAGAAAGGTCTCCTGCCGTCAAAGCCCATGAAACCGGCCAGCAACGTTTTTAAATGGAAGGACTGCATTGCCAAATCAAAACCAAATCCACCCAAGGCAAAACTGACCTTTGACGACGTGGCCATGTATCAGTATACCGGCGGGACTACAGGCGTTTCCAAGGGAGTTATTCTAACTCACGGCAACATCAGCAAACAGGTGCAGCAGATCAGCGCCTGGTTCCCGAAGTTTCACGGTACGTACAACATCAATCTGGGCGCCCTGCCCTTCTTCCATGTGTTCGGGATGTCCTGCGCAATGAACTTTTCTGTCTATCAGGCATGGGGAGACATCCTTATCCCCAAACCGCAGCCGGAACCCCTTCTGGATGCCATTAAAAAATTCAAACCAAATTTTGGAGCGCTGG
>CAYMYR010000055.1:0-17235 GCA_964394715.1 uncultured Smithella sp. | reverse complement strand
CCATCCTGACGCGGTGGATGTCCAGGGTTCAAATCCCTGCTTGCCTACCATTTTTCAATGAACGCGCACATGCCGTAAATGTTGATTAAGAAAAGGGCATCAGCAAAAATGGTGATGCCCTTTTAAAATGAAAAAGATGATGGTTTCCAGAGTAGTCAAATGGATATAAAAGTTACATTTCCAGATCAAAACGAGCGGGTGTATTCCGCCGGCATAACTGCATCCGAAGTCATCGGGGGATGGCAAAAAAATGCTCTCAACAGTGCTGTGGCCGCGAAAGTGAACGGCAACATCGTTGATTTGACCTTTCCCCTGGCGGAAAATACCGCCATCGAGCCGGTTGATGTTTCATCAAAAGAAGGTCTTTCCATATTGCGCCACAGCATTTCCCACGTGATGGCGCACGCCGTGCAGGATGTTTTTAAGGGAGCCAAAGTTACCATCGGTCCATCGATCGAAGACGGCTTCTATTACGATTTTGAATATTCCGAAACCTTCACGCTTGATGATTTTGAAAAGATCGAAAAGCGCATGAAGGAAATTGTTGCTTCCGATTACCCGTTTGTCCGGGAAGAGATGCCGCGGGAAAAAGCCGTGGAGATTTTCAGGCAGAAGGGTGAAGATTACAAAGTTGAACTCATCAACGATCTTCCTGCGGATGTTTCCATTGTCAGTATTTACAGAGATGGTGATTACATCGATTTGTGCCGGGGGCCTCATATTCCCTCAACAGGTAAAATCAAGGCGTTTAAACTGCTCAGCGTAGCGGGGGCCTACTGGCGGGGCGATGAAAGAAACAAGATGCTGCAGCGCATTTACGGCACCGGCTTTGCCGACCGGAAGCAGCTTGAAGATTACCTGAATCTGCTGGAAGAGGCAAAAAAAAGAGACCACCGCCGGCTGGGCAGGGAACTGGATCTGTTCCAGGTCAATGACGAGGCAGGCGCGGGCCTGATCATCTTCCATCCTAAAGGTATGCTGCTTCGCTATCTTATTGAAGACTGGGAAAGAAAGGAACATCTGAAGCGCGGTTACGATATGGTCATGGGCCCCCAGATTCTGAAGGTTGATCTGTGGAAAAAATCCGGCCATTTTGATCATTACCGGGACAATATGTATTTTACAGAAGTGGATGAACAGACATACGGCATCAAGCCGATGAATTGCCTGTCCCACATGCTGATATATAAATCGAAAATCCGCAGCTACCGGGATTTGCCGCTTCGGTATTTTGAGCTGGGCACGGTCCACCGCCACGAGAAGACAGGAGTGCTGCACGGTTTGATGCGCGTGCGTCAGTTCACCCAGGATGATGCGCATATTCTCTGCGCGCCCGAGCAGCTCAATTCAGAAATCCGGGCCATTGCCGATTTTGTCAATTATGCGATGGGCATTTTCGGTTTTGAATACGAAGTCGAGTTGAGTACGCGCCCTGAACATTCCATCGGCTCCGACGCGGATTGGGAACTGGCCACACGGGCGCTGGAAAACGCCTTGAAGGACAACGGCATCAGCTATGAGGTGAACGAAGGAGACGGGGCTTTCTACGGTCCTAAAATCGACTTCAAGCTTAAAGACGCATTGAAAAGAAAATGGCAGTGCGCGACCATCCAGTGCGATTTTACATTGCCGGAACGTTTTGACCTGAATTATATCGGTGCGGATGGCGAAAAGCACCGGCCGGTCATGCTTCATCGGGTCATTCTGGGTGCGATCGAACGATTTATGGGCGTTCTCATCGAACATTACGCGGGAGCGTTTCCAGTGTGGCTGTCGCCCACGCAATGTGTTCTGCTGACTGTGACGGACAAACACATTCCCTACGCGCAGACCATTCACGAACGGCTGATCGAAGCCGGGATCCGTTCAGAGAAGTATTTTGAGAATGAAAAGCTGGGCTATAAAATCCGTCAGGCGCAGATGCAGAAAATGCCGTATATGCTGGTGATCGGAGACAAAGAAATGGAAGCCGGTACGGTTTCGCCGCGCGCCCGCGACGGTCAGAATCTCGGCGCGATGCCGGTTGAACAATTCATTGCTTTCGTTCAGGAAATGTGTGAGAAAAAGCAATAACAGTTTGTTGAACGATTGATTTTCGGGGAGGTGCCATATAGCTAAGGATTTAAAGATCAACAGGGATATAAGCTCGGCCACTGTAAGGGTGATTAACGATGAAGGACAGCCGCTGGGTGTTATTTCGCTGGAAGAGGCGCTTGATCATGCAGAAAAAGCCGGTCTGGATTTGGTGGAAGTGTCCGCAAATGCCAATCCACCGGTCTGCAAAATCATGGATTACGGGAAATACCGTTACAAGCAAAGCAAGAAATTGCAGGATGCACGAAAAAGCCAAACGGTGATTCACGTGAAGGAAATCCGGTTGAGACCCAAAACCGAAGCGCATGACCTGCAAACGAAAATCAAACATATAAAAAAGTTTCTGGAACAGCAGGACAAAGTAAAAATATCGATGATGTTCCGGGGCCGGGAGATTGCCTTCACCGAGATTGGCCGCAAACTGATGGACCAGATCAAAGCGGCGCTGGCCGACGAATGTGTTATGGATCAGGAACCGCGGCTGGAAGGCCGGAACATGATCATGATTGTAGCACCCAAAAAATAAAAAAACTGGAATGAAAAAAGAGGTGAAAATATGCCAAAGATGAAAACACACAGAGGGGCTGCCAAACGTTTTTCCGTGACAGCCAGCGGCAAGGTGAAGCGCAGCAAGGCGTTCGCCAGCCATATTTTGACGAAAAAAACAACGAAACGAAAAAGAACCCTGAGGAAAGCCGCGCTGGTGCATTCCGCAAATGAAAGCGCAATTAAGAGGCTCATTCCTTATCTGTAGTGTGTAAGGAAGTACCGAAGCAGCAAGTAATGAAGGAGAGTAAAAGGAAATGGCAAGAATCAAAAGAGGCGTTACCGCCCGTAAGAAGAGAAGAAAAATATTAAAAATGGCAAAGGGGTTCTTTGGCGCGCGCAGCCGTCTGTTGAGAACCGCAACGGAAGCTGTCAACAAGGCCATGAGCTATGCCTATCGCGACCGCAGGGGCCGCAAAAGAGAGTTCCGTGCGCTCTGGATCGCCCGTATCAATGCCGCCGCCCGCCTGAATGACATCACTTACAGCCGTCTGATGGATGGCATGAAAAAGGCAAACATCATGCTGGATCGCAAGATTCTGGCCGAACTGGCCGTGAATGATCCGCAGGGGTTCGCCAGGATCGTGGCCACAGCCAAAGGCGAGCAGACTGCATGATCTCGGATATTCTACAGCTGGAAAAAAGCGCTCTTGGCGAACTGGCTCAGGCCAAAACTCAAGAGGCAATTCTGGCTGTGCGAACCAAATATCTTGGCCGCAAGGGGCTCCTCACCGGACTGTTGAGAAATATCGCGCAGGTTCCGGCGGATGAAAAACCCCTATTTGGCAAGCGCTGCAATGAAGTGAAGGAACTTCTGGAGGTAAAAATTGAAGAAGCTCTGAAATTTCAGGCACAGGGCAAAAAAGAAGCCATATTGTCAAAAGAAAAAATTGATGTCACCCTGCCCGGAAGGAGCATCCCCCCGGGCAGGATTCACCCGGTTATTCAAATACGCCGTGAAATTTGTGAAATCTTTGCCTCGTTCGGTTTTTCAGTTGTGGAAGGGCCGGAAGTCGAGCTGGATTATTACAACTTTGAATCGCTGAACATTCCCAAGGACCATCCCGCCCGGGACATGCAGGATACCTTCTATATCGAGGACAACATGGTTCTGAGAACCCACACCTCGCCGGTCCAGGTCAGGATTATGGAGAAAGTCCAGCCGCCCGTTCGCATTCTCTCCCCCGGACGTGTTTACCGGCCTGACTCTGATGTGTCCCACACGCCGATGTTTCATCAGATCGAAGGGCTGCTGGTCGACCGCGGCATCAGTTTTGCCGACCTCAAGGGCATCCTGACCGCTTTTCTGAAAAAAGTTTTCGGCAGTGAGACCGTCCTTCGTTTCCGTCCCAGTTTTTTCCCCTTTACAGAACCATCGGCGGAAGTCGATATCCGATGTGTCATTTGCAACGGCAGTGGTTGCCGTGTCTGTGGACAGAGCGGTTGGCTGGAAATATTGGGGTCGGGAATGGTTGATCCCGCCGTCTTTAAAAATGTTGGTTACGATCCGGAAATTTATTCCGGATTCGCTTTTGGCCTCGGTTTGGAACGAATTGCCATGCTGAAATACGGTATTTCCGACATACGTCTTTTGTTTGAAAACGATATCCGATTCCTCAAACAGTTTTAGGAGAGTTCCTCCCCATGCTTGTCAGTCTTAAATGGCTTAAAGATTATATTGATTTCGAATTATCGGCGCAGGAGTTGGCAGACCGTTTAACCATGGCCGGCCTGGAAGTCGACGAAATCAAAACGATTGCCCCCAAATTTTCGGGTGTCGTGGTCGCTGAAATTCTGTCCGTCACGCCTCATCCGAAAGCCGACAAGCTTTCCCTGTGTACGGTCACGGACGGAACGGAAACCTATCCGGTGGTCTGCGGCGCGAAAAATATCAAGGCAGGCGATGTGGTGCCACTGGCGAAAGTCGGTGCCGTCATCCCCGGCGGATATACAATCAAATCCACTGTCCTGCGCGGGGAGAAATCCGACGGTATGCTCTGCTCGGAAGCAGAGTTGGAAGTTGGCGATGATGCTTCGGGCATCATGCATTTGCCTTCCGGCATGACGCTGGGAACACTGTTAGAGAGCGCCCTGGACCTGGGCGACACCGTTTTGGATGTCAGCATCACGCCTAACCGGTCCGATTGTCTCAGCATGATCGGGATGGCCCGTGAAGTTGCCGCCCTGACCGGTCGAAAAATAAAAATGCCTTCCATTGAAATCGAGGAATCAGACCAGGACATCCGATCACTTTCTTCGGTAACGATTGTGGATGCGGATCTATGCCCCCGATACTCCGCCAGAATGATTCAAAATGTTAAGATCGGCGATTCGCCGGTCTGGATGAAAGTAAGGCTGGAAGCCGCCGGAATGCGCGCGATCAACAATGTTGTGGATGTGACGAACTTCGTCATGCTGGAATTGGGTCAGCCGCTACACGCCTTTGATTTCCGCTTTCTGGAAGAAGGCCGGATTGTGGTGCGCAAATCAAAAGATGGTGAAGAATTTGTCTCTCTCGACGAAAAAAGCCATGTCCTGCCGCCAGACACTGTCTTGATCTGCGACGGAAAAAAGCCGGTGGCCATCGGTGGAATCATGGGCGGCCTCAACTCGGAAGTCAAGGAGGATACAAAGGTCATTTTCCTGGAGAGCGCGTATTTCAATCCTTCTTCTATTCGTCGTTCATCGCGCCGTCTGGCGATGCCAACCGACGCGGCGTTTCGTTTTGAGAGGGGGATTGATCCGGAAGGCGTGATCCGGGCGCTGGACCGGGCGGCTCAATTGATAGCCGGTCTTTCCGGAGGTACTGTCTGCAAAAATTACATTGATGAATACCCGAAGAAAATACCGGCGGTTCAGAATATTCCTCTGCGTCTGGACAGGATTCGTGAAATTATCGGTACAGCCATCCTCTCAGAAGACGTGATACGAATCCTGAACAGCATCGACATGAAGGTGGTTGATGAAGGCAACGGGAAATATCTTGTGACGCCGCCGACATCCCGGGTGGACATCGAGCGGGAGATTGACCTTGTTGAAGAAGTCGTCCGTCTTTATGGTTACGACCGCGTGCCCGTGACCGTTCCGGCCGTTTCGGTAAAGGAGATTGATGTTATCCCGCGTCTTGCACTTGAGGAGAGAGTCCGTCAATTATTCACCGGTTGCGGTTATTCGGAAATCATCAATTACAGTTTTACCAGACCCGCTTCCGTAGACGAGCTTCTTCTGCCGCCGGATGATGAACGGCGAAGGTTTGTGGTGATCAGAAATCCGTTGACCGAAGAGCAGTCCGTTATGCGAACAACCTTGTCCTACGGATTGCTGGAGACCCTGAAGAAGAATATCAACAATGCTTCTTTCAACCTGAAAATCTTTGAAATCGGTCGAATCTTCCTCAAACGTGGTGACGGGGAGCTGCCGGAAGAAAAGAACATTCTGGCGGGGCTTCTGTCGGGAAAGACCTCGGAAAACCTCTGGGGCTTAAAAGTCAATGTCGATTTTTACGATCTCAAAGGGTGCCTGGAAAATCTCTTTTATGATCTGAAACTGGAAAAGTGCCGGTATCGTGCTGAAATATCAGAGCCTTTTTTACATCCCGGACAATCCTGCAATCTGTATGTAAACGAAGCAAAAATAGGTTTTATGGGTCAGGTCCACCCGGAAGTGCTCGAGAAAATGGACATCCGGAGTAACGCGTATCTATTTGAAATTAATCTTGATGTTCTGGATAAACAGATTAACCCGCGCATTGATTACAGGGAGATATCCAAATTTCCGGCAGTGACCCGCGACGTTGCGTTTGTGGTTCCCATATCTATGGAAGCGGACAAAATGCTTGAAATTGTTTTAACTCAGCAAGAATATTTACTTGAAAATGTGGGGATTTTTGATATATACGCTGGCAAAGGCCTTGATGAGGGAACAAAAAGCCTTGGGTTGAGATTTTCCTATCGTGCCCCGGACAGAACACTGACGGATGCGGAAATCAATTCCATCCATGAGAGAATTGTAAGCAGCACTGTCCGGTTAACAGGTGCAAAGATAAGGGCCTGAAGTTTTAGAGATCAGCATCATTCCTCTGAGATAATTTCGAGGAGGCAAGTAAAGAGAAGTCTGAAAAATCCCTTGTTATGGCCGGGATATGAAATTCTCTTTTTGGTTGAAAGGACAGATGAACCATAACGCAAAGGTTTCAGTTTACATGACGTTAATAACGGAGGAGAAGAAATGACGAAAATTGATATTATTCAGAATGTTTACGAGAAACTCGGTTTTTCCAAGAAGGAATCAGCGGACATCGTTGAATCCGTGTTTGACATCATTAAAGACAGCCTTGCTCAAGGTGAAAGGGTAAAGATTTCCGGCTTCGGAAATTTCATGGTCAAAGAGAAACGGTCCCGCCGCGGTCGGAATCCTCAGACCGGAGAGGAGATCTCCATCACCGCACGCCGGGTCTTGACTTTCAAATCCTCCCAGGTATTGCGCAAGTCTCTGAACAGTTGATAAATTGTTTTAACTGTACGAAAAACACTGACGATCAAAACGGCTTATCCGTATTTTCAGGAGGGGTGTTTTTCAGTTTCAGTTTTGCGGACATATTTCTCCGTAAGGATTCAGGAATTGTATGGACAGCATAATTCCCGAAAAAGCTTATTTCCGGATTGGAGAAGTGAGTAAAATCCTCAACGTTGAGCCGTACGTCATTCGTTACTGGGAGTCGGAATTTAAAACGATTAAACCGGTAAGGACAAAGACCTCTCAGCGTCTGTACCGAAAAAAAGACGTGCAGGAATTATTAACAATCCGCAATCTGCTTTATCAGCAGCGCTTTACCATTAACGGTGCAAAACAACAGCTGATGAAAATGCGCGACCGGGAAGAATCGGCAGATACGGCAAATGAAAAATTAATTTATATCAAAAAAGAGTTGGAGCAGATTCGAAAGATCATGAGCTAAAAAAGCCGGCAATCGTCATTGCCGGCTTTTTTATACAGTCCATGAAACGCTGGTTATTTCTTGCTTGCCCTTTTGGAAGCTTTGAGCGGATTGATTTTCTGAGCCTCCTTGATCACCAGCTTCACATGAGACGCGCTCGGGCAGTTGCCGGTTATCCACTTGCTTTTCGGATCCGGGTATACCTTGCAGAATTTGCCTGATTCGTAATCGATAATCTTATTGCAGCCTTCGCATTTGTCGATTACCGCAAGACAGCTGCCGCCAATAAAACCGCAGCCTTTTTTGCTCATAAAAGCGCATTCTGATCCCTTTTTAACTGTTTCACAAAGCATTTTGTAAAAACCCCCTTAATTGGTGTCAATGATGTATTTTTTATCAGACGATGCGGAAAAAGACAGTAAATCAGAATGTATCCACAGACGTCAATGAATTAAAACCGCGTGTCCTTAACAGCAAAAAAAACGCCTGTCAAGAAAAATTACAGTTTATCCGTACAATTCCAATGATGAAAGTGGAGCATTTCATCCAATCCCCTTGATGTTGCCCATTGCGGTAGGATGGCCTTTCCCATGGCATTTCCTGTCTCTGATGGACAGAGATGGAGAAATGGCAGGCAAAGCGAAATATAATTTGCCGATGCGGGAATTTGCGCTGTACTTTTTGTATGGGATGATCAAACAAAAATGCCAAAATACCTGTCATTTTAACGTGATTGAATTGACTTCATCGGTCATTTGTGTTAGTTCCTTGCATCACATAAAATCGGGAATATAAACAGGATATGTGCGTTTGGAGCTGTACGGGATGAAAAAAGGATCTTTAATAAAAGTCTTCATAAGGTCTTTTTTCATTCACACAGCCCTCAACTTTCGAAGAATGCAGAATCTTGGTTTTATGTATGCGATGATTCCCCTTTTCCGTGAACGGAAAATATCCCGCAGGGAGGAGGAAGAATTTCTGCTCAGGCACCTGCAGATGTTTAACACGCATCCCTATCTGTCTGCGCCGCTGATCGGATCGATTGCCCGCATGGAAGAACAAAAGCCGGAGGGGGATGACGCATCTTCCATTTTGATGGTCAAGCAAAGCCTGATGGGACCCTATGCGGCGATCGGAGACACTTTTTTCTGGGGAGCGCTCAGGCCGTGCTCGGGGATTATCGGGGCAGGGCTGGCCTGGCTGGGATCAATCCTGGCCCCGGTGGCTTTTTTGCTGGTGTATACTCCCGCCCATATCTGGGTAAGAGCCAGGGGATTTATGGAAGGGTATGCCAGGGGCAAGCAGGGTATAGAATTTATCCGCGGCATCGATCTGCCCCGGATAGCCAACCGTGTGCGTTGGTTGTCCCTTCTTATTCTGGCGTTTTTCGGGGCCTGCTATTTCCACGATGGTTATGCAAACTTTCCCGGGATACCCTGGTTTGTCGCGGTGCCGGTATCGCTTGGTACGATCCTGCTCTGCTGGCTGCTGGTTAAAAAGGGAATATCGCAAATTTATATTCTGTACGGAGCGGTGATATTATTTCTGCTCTTTTCGTCGAAAGAATTATTGTTGTGCTGGAAATGAAAACATTCAAATTAAAGAACAAGCTGGGATTGCACGCGCGTGCGGCCGCTTCATTTGTGCGCATCGCGCAGAAATACAAAGCGGAAATATTGATTGAACGCAATGGTCAAACCGTCAATGGGAAAAGCATTCTGGGAATTTTGACGCTTGCCTGTCCGATGGGCGGTATGATAACAGTGACCGCCGAGGGGGCTGACGCGGCCCTGGCGCTTGATGATCTCGAAGCGCTGATTGAAAATAAATTTGGGGAAGAATAAACAAAGACATGATGGTTGAACAGGGTAAAAAAACATTTGTACTCAAGGGGATCGGCGTTTCTCCGGGGGTGGTGATCGGGAAAGTTTACCGCTTTGATCCGCTGGATGCCCAGGTATCTTTTTACAAACTCAATGATGAAAGTTTGATTCCTCATGAAGTCGAACGCTTCAGAAATGCCCTCAAAGAATCAACGAAGCAGCTTTTGGAGCTTCAGGAAAACCTGAAAAAAACAAAAGTCACCGAACCGCTTTATATTATTGATGTCCACGTTTTACTCCTGTCGGACAAGAAATTCATCAACCGCACCATTAAATACATCCGGCGTCTGGGCGTTAATGCCGAATGGGCGCTGCGCATGACACTGGATCACTACAAACAGATATTTGAAGGTCTTGAAGATGTCTACATCAGCGGCCGAATCAGTGACGTGCAGTACGTTGTCCAGCGGGTTTTACGCAATCTTTCAGGTGAAAAGCATGAAACGGTCTGGGATGTCGGGTACGACGGTGTGGTGATTGTTTCCCATGATCTGTCGCCGGCCGATACGGCGCAGATGAAGCTGGACAAAATCGTCGGTTTTGCAACGGATAGCGGCGGACGCACATCGCATACCGCCATTGTGGCCCGCTCCATGGAACTGCCGGCCGTCGTTGGACTGGATAATGTCACCCGCTTTGTCCGGACGGGTGATGACATTATCGTGGACGGGACATCCGGGTTGGTCGTGGTCAATCCCTATCCGGACATGCTCAAGCGGTACGAAGAAAAAAAGCGTCACTACGACGACGCGAAAGACGAGTACCTGAAATATGCAAAGCTGCCTGCTCAGACGATGGATCAATACCAGATCGGCATTGGATCCAACATCGAATTCATCGAGGAGATTCCTTCCGCTATTACTCATGGTGCGGAACACATCGGGCTTTACCGGACTGAATTTCTCTATATTTACCGGGATGATCTGCCTTCTGAAGATGACCATTTCAACAATTATCGGCAGGTGGTGACCGAGAAGAACCTGGCGTGGGCTACCATCCGGACATTCGACCTGGGCGGCGACAAATTTACCAAGTACCAGAAAAAAGACAAAGAGTTAAATCCGCAAATGGGATTACGGGCGATCCGATTCTGCCTGAAGGAAATTGAGATTTTCAAGACCCAGCTCAGGGCCATCTGGCGTGTGAGCGCACTGGGAAAGGTGAAAATTTTGTTCCCGATGATTTCCGGCATTGAGGAAATCCGGGAAGCCAAGCGGCTGATGGAAGAGACCCGCAGGGAGCTTGTTGCAGAGGGAGTGAAGATTGCCGACCGGATGGACATCGGAGCAATGATCGAAGTCCCCGCGGCTGCTGTCATCGCTGACCAGCTGGCGCAGGAAGTTGATTATTTCAGCATTGGAACCAATGATTTGATTCAGTACGCGCTCGCCATTGACCGTTCCAACGAAAGAGTCACCTATCTGTACGAACCCCTGCATCCGGCCGTTTTGAGGCTGATCAAAACCATCGTGGATCAGGCTCATCACGCAAACATCCGCGTAGCCATGTGCGGAGAAATGGCCGGTGATCCCCTCTGCTGCCTGATTCTTCTGGGAATGCAGCTCGATGAGTTGAGCATGAACCATCTTGCGATTCCCCGCATCAAGCGCATACTGCAGCAATCAACACTTTCGGAGTCGCGGAAACTGCTTGAGAAAGCAATGTCTTTCAATAACGCCCTTGAAGTACGGGCGTACGTTCAGAACTACATGAACGAGCGTTTCCCGGATGAGTTTCAGAAGAAGGAAACCTGATTTCCAGATTCTAATTTCTAATTGTAAAACAGGCTATAGATGATTGTATGAGCGAGAAAACGCCAACCGTTACCGATCACAATGAAGACGAATATTACGCAGGCTGCCTGTATGCGCAACAGGATTTCTGGCGTTTTCGTCCGGCAAAGATGTATCTTTCGCGCGTTTCCATCACGGAGGAAGAGGTCAATGATCTCAAAAAGCTGGCTGAAGAAGGCGTAATTGTCTACGCCATCAAGCAGAGAAGCAAACTCAACAGCCTGATCATTGCGGATATCACGGACCGCGTGGGACTGCCCAGTCCTGTTTACTGTCACGGCATGAACATGTCATTCTGGCAGCCCATGTCCAAGATGCTGAAATTTCTCTGGTCATCCTTCTTGAGGCGTTTCCGGAAAGATCAGATCACGCGCCAGAGCAAGCTTGAGTACCTGTCCAGGAAAATTGCAGGCAAAGAAAGCATCATCATCCATCTGGGAGAGTCGGAGTTTATCGAAAGCCGCGCCGCGGAAGACGCCCTTGCGACCCTGATCAACCTGCAAGGGACGGTTTCCTTTCCCATCTTTATTGTGCCTGTCCTGGTTGCCTACGGACGCCGCCGGGAAAAGGAAGATGAAAGCCTCGTCAACATCCTTTTCGGACAGATGGAACATACGGGACCGCTACGTCGGTTAATCACCTTTATACGCTATTCGAAACAGGCATTTGTCATCCCTTCGACACCGGTCAATCTGGTCGACTATCTGTCCGCCAACACTGATTTAACCAGGGCTGAAATGATTCACGATCTGCGCGGTGCACTGATCGACAGCATCGAAGAAGAAAAAACGGCTATTGTCGGTCCTGCACTGAAGTCACGTGCGGAGCTGATGGGAATGGTTATGCATGACCCCAAACTGAACCGGTTTATGGATGAGCATGCACAGAAAATAAAGAAATCAAGAGACAATATTGCGAAGGATGCCCGCCGTTATCTGTATGAAATTGCCGCTGACTACCGGGAAACCTTTATTGAGGTCTGGGTCAAGCTTCTCAACTGGCTGTGGAACACGGTCTATGACGGTCTGCAGATCGATTCCGAGGGACTCGCAAAAATCCGAAATCTGTCCAAAAAAATGCCTTTTATCATCATTTCCTGCCACCGGAGTCATATTGATTATCTTCTGCTTTCATACATATTCTTCAAGAACAGAGTCCAAATGCCGTTTATTGCGGCAGGCAATAACATGTCATTTTTCCCCATGGGTTATATCTTCCGCCGTTCCGGCGCTTTTTTCCTGCGCCGCAGTTTTCGGGGCAACAAACTCTACAGTGAAGTTTTTACAACCTATCTGGCCATCCTGCTCAAGGAAGGACTGCCGCTGGAATTCTTCATTGAAGGTGGCCGAAGCCGGACCGGGAAAATGGTCATGCCCAAATACGGGCTGCTGTCGATGATCCTTCAGGCCTACCAGGAAAAGTATTGCGAGAACCTGGCGGCCGTCCCGGTGTATATCGGCTACGACCGGGTGATCGAGGAACGGTCTTATCTCAACGAACTGGCCGGCCAGCCGAAGTCCCAGGAAAGCGCTGCCGAAATCATCAAAAGCACCAAGGTCCTGCGTAAAAGGTACGGACGGGTTTATATCAATATCGGCGAGCCGATCATCATGAAAGACTACCTTGAGGCGCAGGACAAGCCCATGGAACAAATGACGCTGGACGAGCGCCAGAGCCTTTACCGGAAAATCGGGTATGAGGTTGTTCAGGAAATCAACAAGGTTTCCGTGGTCACGCCGTTTGCGCTGGTGGCAGCAGGCCTTTTGAGCCATGACCGGCGCGGTATTTCCCATGAAGAATTAGGCAGCATCGTCAATGAGTTTTATGATTATCTGGTTACCATGCCGGTCAAATTTGCCGCGACGTTTGCCAACCGGGAAAGAGCGATTGCCGACGCGCTGAATATTTTTGTCTCGACAGGTATCATTTCCAAAATAGAAGCCCTGGAAGAAGAAGAGGAAATGCAGGAAGTGGTCTATTCACTGGACGATGCGAAGAGACTGAATCTTGAATATTACAAAAATAATATTCTGCATTTCTTTGTTTCCATTTGTTTTGTGGCGACGTCCATGGTGAAAAACCATGAAGACACCATGACCCTGGCGAAGGTTATGGGTGACTTTAAGTACCTGAAGTGGGTTTTGTGGAATGAATTTATCTTTGACGATAGACGTGACGATGTTGAAGACGTGAATGATGTTTTGGCCTACCTGCATAGCCGGTCCATGATCGTAACCACCGAACGTGAAGGCGAGGTATGGATCGAGATCAAAAGCAAAGGCCATGCAAAACTGAAACCCTTTGCCGGACTCGTTCACAATTATCTGGAATCCTGCTGGATTGTCATCCGCAGCCTCGTCTATCTCAAGAAAAAGTCCCTGACGCAAAGGGAATGGCTGTCCAAAATCAGGCCGCTGGGTGACCGGATGTTCCGCAAGGGAGAAATCCTGCGGGCCGAAGCCCTTTCCCAGGCCAACTATCTCAATGCCATTAAGTTTCTGGAAGATGCCGAGTTGATTATTTCTCAGTCAAAAGAAGAGAAGCCCGGCAAAAGCGAACTCACCTACAGCCTGACGGACAATCGTGCACAGATGGAAGTGCTGAGAAGACGGCTGTTCAAATTCCTCTAGAGCTCCATGAACAGGTTGATTGTGAAGCTCCCCGCGGCAAGACGAGGGGAGCTTCACACACAACGGACTTATTTCTTTTTTCCGCTTTTTACCGGCGGTTTAATGCTGTAGAAAGCCGACATGCCGCGGTAACTGGCGGAGTCTCCCAGTTCTTCTTCGATGCGCATCAGCTGATTGTATTTTGCCAGCCTTTCCGTGCGGGAAAGCGAGCCGCTCTTGATCTGTCCACAGTTGGTGGCCACGGTAATGTCCGCCATGAAGGTGTCTTCGGTTTCGCCTGAACGGTGGGAAACGACGCACGTGTAGCTTGATTTCATGGCGCGTTCCATGGTTTCCAGGGTTTCCGTGAGCGTTCCGATCTGGTTGAGCTTGATCAGGACGGAATTGGCCACGCCAAGCCCAATCCCTTTTTCCAGGCGTTTGACATTGGTTACAAAAATATCGTCGCCGACAATTTGAATCTTGCCTCCCAGCTCATCGGTCAACAGCTTCCACCCCGCCCAGTCGTCTTCCGCAAGGCCGTCTTCGATAGAAATGATCGGATAGCGCTTTACCAGGTCCGCGTAGAACTGCACCATGTCTTCTGCGGATTTCTGGGGTTTCTTTTCAGCGGCCAGGATATATTTGCCTTTTTCGTAAAAGGAACTGGCGGCCGAATCCAGCGCGATCATAATATCTTTTCCGGATTTGTAGTTGGCTTTTTCAATTGCCGTCATGATTAGCGAGAGGGCCTCTTCGTTGGACTTTAAATTAGGCGCGAACCCGCCCTCGTCACCCACGGCCGTGTTGTAGCCTTTGCCCTTCAGGACGGCCTTCAGGGCATGGAACACTTCGGCGTTCATGCGGATGGCCTCCTTGAAGTTCGGAGCGCCCACGGGCATGATCATAAATTCCTGAATGTCCACGTTATTGTCTGCGTGCTGACCGCCGTTTAATATATTGGACTGCGGAATGGGCAGGACATTGGCGTTGACACCGCCCAGATAACGGTAGAGCGGCAGGCCGGACAATTCCGCGGCCGCTTTGGCACAGGCCATGGAAACGGACAGAATGGCGTTGGCGCCCAGTTTCCCTTTATTCGGGGTTCCGTCAAGTTCAATCATGGCAAAATCGATATCCCGCTGTCTGCGGCAGTCCATGCCAATGATCTCCGGACCGATTTTGTGCAGGACATTATTGACTGCCGTTTCGACGCCTTTTCCTCCATATCTTTTCTTATTCCCGTCCCGCAGTTCCAGCATTTCGTGCTCGCCGGTGGATGCGCCTGAAGGTACGGCGGCTCTTGCGGTGATTCCCGATATGGTGGTGACTTCAGCCTCAACGGTTGGGTTGCCTCGGGAGTCCAGGATCTCCCGCGCGTGAATATTGATGATCTCCGGCATATAAAAACCTCCTTTTTGCTTTGCCTCATGTTGTAACAGAGCGGCAGTCTGATTTCAAGGTCAATAAGCAAACAGGCTTGATAACTTTGAACAAGTCGGTTAAGAAGAAACTGGTTTTGCGCCCGGCAAGAGGAAGGAACGGCAGTTTGGAAAAGGAAACGCAAAGAAAAGATAAAAAATCGAAACTTTTTCTTCACTTGAAGAAATGGCTGGAAAAAGCCGTGCTGGATTATTCCATGATCGGGGAAGGCGACAAACTGCTTATCGGTGTCTCCGGTGGGGCGGACAGCTTTGCCCTGCTGGATCTGCTTGATTCACCAATGATCTTTGTGCCGAAGTTTTCTTTTATTGCGGTCAATATAGACATGGGGTTTGATCCGGACTACATCGCTTATCGTGAACTGGAAAAATACTTCCAGCAACATCAATATCCGTACGTAATGGAAAAAACCGAAATCGGAGTGCTTGCGCATTCCGATTTCAACAGGAAAAACCCATGCTTTTTGTGCTCGCGCCTTCGTCGCAAACGAATTTTTGAAATCGCGGACGAAAATGGCTGTAACAAGATCGCTTTTGCCCATCACCGCGATGATATTATCGAAACGCTGCTGATTAACATGTTTTACGGCAGGGAAATCAGTACGATGCTGCCCAAACAGAGCATATTCGGCGGTAAACTGCATATCATCCGCCCGCTGGCTTATCTGAAAGAAGACCTTGTTAAAAGATACAGCCGGGAACGACAGTTTCCGACGGTTGCAAACGAATGCCCGACCAGCGGCAATTCAAGAAGAACCTATATTAAAAAGCTGCTGAATGAACTGGAGCGAGACAATCCAGATATCCGTCATAACATTTACACGGCTATGAGCCACGTGAAACCGGATTATTTGCCGTCCCAGCCTGAAAAAAAGCCGTGTTGAATAATCATTTTTCGGCCTGAGTCGACCTGGAACTTGTATTTTTTGAATTCAAAGATTCACTTTTAATAATTGATCACTTTATTGACATAATTAAAGTAATACATTAAATAAATCAAAATAAAATAGATGGTATTATCCATCATTTAATGTAAAATGAAACCATGGCTAAAGAGAACACAGCGCAAAAACTGATTGCATCCAACAAAACGGCCCGCCTCAACTACGAAATCGGCGACACCTACGAAGCAGGAATGGTCCTGTCGGGAACGGAAGTCAAGGCATTGCGTTCAGGCAAGGCCAATCTTAAAGACAGCTATGCGGTTGTCAAAGACAACGAGGTATATTTGCGCGAACTGCATATCAGCCATTACGATTATGGCAACCGTTCCAACCATGAGCCTTTGAGGCCGCGCAAGCTCCTTCTGCACAAGCGTGAGATCAAGAAACTTTATGGAAAATCAAGGGAAAAAGGATTGGCGTTGATCCCTCTTAAGCTCTATTTCAAAAACGGGATAGTGAAGGTGGAAATTGGCATCGGTAAGGGCAAAAAATTACATGACCGCCGTCATGACATCAAAGACCGTGAAGAACGCCGTACCATTGCCCGTGATTTTAAATCAAAACTGATTAAAATTTGACAGTTAACTCTTTCCTCTGGTATCCTCCGCTGGAGAATTTGTCACCATTTGGATTTGTCATTACACCCATTACGAGACGCCTCTCAGGCGTCGTGGTAATCTCATGTATACAGTAACTTATGAGATTGCTTCGGTTGCTGCGCTTACTCGCAATGACCTTACGACACAGTCTCTTTTGGGGGAATGACCACTTTTTATATTCTCTGTTGGTGGAGGTGTCATGAGGTGACGGAGGCGGATATCTCCCAGGAATTTTTCTTCTTCCTTTGACAAAAGCACAATAACTGTCTATATTAAGGTCAAATAAAAAAAGGGGGGGCGTAACGGTTTCGACGGGGACATTTGAAGTTGTAGCAGCGTGCCGAGGTTCCTACAGGCCTCGTTAAACAGGTAGGAAACATATAATCGCA
>CAYMYR010000054.1:0-17599 GCA_964394715.1 uncultured Smithella sp. | reverse complement strand
CATGATCTGTGGATATAGCAAGCCCCCTCAAGACCCTCCGTCTTGAGGGGGCTTTTTTGCGGAAATTTCTTGACATCAATCTTTGAATCTTGTAATGCTGCCCCGTCCAAATGAAATATTAACCCTCATTCTCCAATTGACTGAACGAAAACTGAATATTCAAACAGCCGATTTGTCGGAAGGCATCCGTCTGAACGTGTGTATTCTCGGCTAACGGGAAAACTGCTCTGGCCTGTTGCGAAGAGTCTTCTTGTTTTGAGGCGATTGAACAAATCACTGTTCAAGCCATTTCGAAGATTCCCGTCAAAAAGCTGCAAAGACAAATCGATTGATCTCACCCTTCACGGGACATGGATTTCCTCCTCTGGTCGAGTGGACAAGTTTATCATGAATCTTTTGTTTTAATAGAATCGATGAGGTGGAGATATGAAAACCGCAAAATTCAACAAAGGTTTTTCAATCATAGAACTTCTGGTGGTTATGGGTATCATGGCCATCCTGATTGCCGTTGCCGTTCCTTCCTTAAATGCCTATTACAGAAAATATAAATATCGAGAATACGCTTACTCGATGGAAAGTCTGATCCGGTGGAGCAGATTAACGGCCATGGAAAGAACCGCCAATGTCGGGTTGTGCATCGACCGTGCACAAAAAACGTTAAACATTGTCAACATGGGATCCGGCAGGTCTGATGCTTGTAGAGGTGACACACTGAACCGTTTAAAGATTGAAGATGATTTTGTCTCGATCAAAGGTAGTGGTGCAGCATTTGATCCGCGCAGTTTTGCCATCTTTACAGGAAACGTTTGCATAACGGGTGATGCGAATTTTTACAAGGTTGTCATCAGCAGATTTGGCGCAATAAGAATAGAAAGGGGGAAAGGAGAATGTTCATAATGAAAGCCACGCTTAAAGGGGAGGATCAAATATTAAGATCGCAAAGGGGATTTACCCTGATTGAATCCCTGATTTCAATCCTGCTCATTGCACTGATGGCAATTGCCAGCGAGGGTCTTATTGCTTACTTTGCAAAATACACACAACAGGATTTGACCAAAGACTGTCTGTTGCAGGCCGCCTCTTCAGGAATCGAGGCAAAAAGAGCGAACCCCGCTGTCCGTTCCATGCAGATAACTTGTTCCGGTCAAACAGTTTATGTCAGCATGACAGGCGATCCCCCATTGATGCCGCCTGCTATGGGTTCCGGAACAAGCGCCTGTGCAGATGTGGTCTCCACATCAAGCCTGGGAAACAGAACGATGGAGATGAGAGATAAAATATGCAACTTCCCGGAGGGGTGAAGGTGATAAATAAGTTCTTAAAACCGGCGGTTCGTGATGAAGGATTCAATCTTATCGAATTAATGATCGTTATCTTTATGAGCGCGCTGATCCTGACGGCGATGGCGTCCATTTTTACGACTTCGGGCAACGTGTTTCAAAAAACCAAAAATATTTCTGACGTCAAGGAAATTTCCAAAGGAGGCATGGCGCAACTTGAATGGCTGTTTCAAAGATGGGGCACTGCCACGCCATGCAACAATCCGGACACCGCTTTGTGCACAAAAGTGCAGGACTGCCGGGTCAATGCGGGCTATCCCTATCCACCACCCGGTACGGTTTGCATCACCATTATGGATGACGCGGGCACTGAACCTTGTGATGAGGTGCAGTTTTACGCAAACCTTTACGGCAGCGGATTTGTTCACACACCGTCTGTTGCGAATCCTGCCGTCATGAATA
The DNA here is from genome assembly GCA_964394715.1 of uncultured Smithella sp. Classification (GTDB taxonomy): domain Bacteria; phylum Desulfobacterota; class Syntrophia; order Syntrophales; family Smithellaceae; genus UBA8904. Next base: position 15,857 of record CAYMYR010000054.1, on the reverse strand, counting down.
TCAAAAGCTGCCGCTTGTCTGATGCGTCAAGGCAGAACTGTTATCATATCAAGGCAGGAGCCAAATTTCTATCCGACAGGCAAAATCCGGCTGTTTACACTCCCCTGATCTTTTCCCTTTCAGGCCTTTCAGACAATCATCTTGACTGCACGGACGGCACAGTGAACGCCAATGCAACTGTATTCGCCACTACGGTGGCACTGAACGGAATGCTGAAAGATAACGCGGGTAATATCCTTTCGACTTATGAGCTTGAAGGCGGTGAAATCATTTTGAGGGTGCCTCACCGGGTGAGGCTCTTCTGCAGAAATAATTCCGCGGACACCAACAGGAGATGGCTTTACATGGAAGCAACGGACATGGCTTCTGACTGTACGGCACATGAACCGGTTCAGCCTCTCATTCCGGTCAAATCATTTGATATCGCGGTTCAGAAACAGGGAGTCGTCGTAACCATGGAGGTACGCGGGCCGAATGGAAATACCATTAAAACTCAAAGACATTTTGCGAGGTAGTGCATGGAGCGGATAAAAGCCCTTGAGCTGATACGGAACAACAGGGGATTTACACTTGTGGTGGTACTTCTCCTTTCATTGGCCATCATGCTCCTTGGCGGGACGGCAATGTATCTTGCCGCGATCAGTTTTAAGACGACGGCGGCAGATATAAAATATAATCATGCCGAAAAAGCAGCCAACGCAGGACTGTTAAATGCATTTGATGAAATCAACCGGCAGGGTACCGGCGGGGCGAACAGGTCGATTTCAGGTACCATGCGCAATACCGCTTATGCCACGGACATTCTGTACACGGGGAAGAACCTCTGGTTTTTGAGTTCAAAAGGTGCAATACACAATTCGAGGGTTATCAAAACGGCATTATTTCAGAGTTATTCCGGTGTAGGTCTTTACACGGTCCGGGGCAATGTCAATGCCCTCTTGAACCATGGTGCCAGGCTTTCAGGTTGTGACGCGTCTGACGATCCGGACTGTTTTGTCCCTGCTTTTATTGCATCGGGAACAATTCGCACTGGATCAAACGAAAGAAAATCCTGCACAGCCGCCGGCGCTGCGGATGGAACGACCGCCGGATTGTTCGGAGCACCGGCAATTTTAAATATGAGACAGGAGGATCTGTCTGTAATATTTTTTAAAGTGGATTGCTTTAATAAATATAACCTGGCGGGCTGCACCACCAGTCTGTTGGATTATCTTGAATACGACTACGGCAGGAATCCTTCCGATCACCGTCAGGATTTTTCTTTCGGGCAAAATGATAACGCACTGGGAATCCCGATCGTCAGCATTCCTGTCCTGCCTTCCGTGCCCGCGGTCACCAGCAGTTGTATTTTCCCCGTCTCCGGCAATATGCATGGCCGGACATTAAATCTGTCAGGCGACCTCATCACCTGCAAAAAAATTATCTTAAACAGTGCGGCCACAACCGTCATCATCCGGGGAGACGGAACAAGAAACGGAGCGCCTGTTGAAATTTTCACAAATGGAAACCTGAATCAAACGAAGTTCGAGAGCGCATCAAATTTCGCATTCTATACGACCAATAATGATAAAGCCCTTGACTTCAGCAATTCATCAAACTTTATTGTACACAGTTCAAACGAAGTTACCATGAACAACACAAATACAAGCTTTACCCTCTATACCACCGGGATCACGAACCTCAACGGCACCGTGTCAGGCACGGCAGACAGGCCTTTCCGGATTGTATCTGCAAACCGGATTAACACCGGTTCGGCAGGAATCAGTTTAACAAACGGCAGCATCATGACAGGACCAATCGTTTATGCCGACACAAATCAGGTTACTGCCCCGCAAAATATGCAAGTTGCAGGCAATCTGACAATTGAAAATGTCAATATCTTTGCCAGAAGTTTCAGGTTTGCCAAAAATGCAACGGTGAGAATCCTGGACAGTATGGTATACGTCTATGCCCATGCCTGCCCGAACTGTTCAAGGCAACAGAGCAACTCCTCATTAAGTGCCTGTATCGCAACGGATAACAGATGGTGTGGGTGGTATGGAGAAGAAGTGAATCTTAACATTGGAAGAGCAGCGGATGGAACCGCCAAACCGGTCCTTTTTATTTCGAACAACACTACGGTTCAGACAATTCATCCTGTTGGCACGGTGTATATATGGGGGGTCTGGTACGGAGAGGGTGTAACGCATCTGTCATGGAAAGAATCCGCCACGCAGAATCTGAACGGTTTTTTGGCGAGAAATTTCCCGTCCGGGATGACGTTGGGAGTCACATTACCGGGGAGCGGCTTTACGATGAATTTCTCAAAACAGATGATGGATGCCGTTGCAATGAAATACAGGTTTTTCAGGAAAGTGGAATGTGTCCGGGATCCACTTACGCCAAAGGCGCAATTACTGCAAACCGGGATGACCAGCTATTAATGAGACTTTTCCCGCTGGTGATATAGTCTGTTCAGGAATATGAAAAGGAGGATATGATGCGAATGTTGCTTTTTTTAAAGTGATAAGTTCAACTTGCCATGACAGGCGGCAAGTGGTAAAAGCCGCTTGTCATTTTTTATAAGAGAGGTTTCACGTTCTACATGAAGAACAAGCTTGCGTTACTGATCGCCAATTCAGTTGCCGTCTGCACGAAGAAGGGCCTGCTGCCGGATATCCGCTTGCCGCAGATTGAAATCGAAGTGCCGGCTAATCCCGATCATGGTGATTATGCCACAAACGTAGCCATGGTTCTGGCATCCCAGGCCAGGCAGAACCCCCGTAAAATTGCCCAGGTTATACAGGAAAACCTGAAGGATCCCGAAGGCATTCTTGAGAAAACACAGATTGCCGGACCGGGTTTCCTGAATTTTGTGCTCAAAGATGATTTATGGCGTCAGGTGCTGCGTAAGGTTCTGAATGAGAAGGACAAATACGGCTGTCTGAATATCGGTACGGGGAAGAAAGTTCAGGTGGAATTTGTCAGCGCCAATCCTACAGGTCCCCTGCACATCGGCCACGCGCGCGGAGCAGTGGTTGGCGATGTGCTTTCCAGTCTGCTTACGACAGCCGGTTACCGCGTTTCCAAAGAATATTACATCAATGATGCGGGAAACCAGATGAATAACCTCGGCAAATCCGTGCTATACCGTTACCGGGAGCTGCTGGGCGAAAAGATCGACTTTCCTGAAAACTGTTATCAAGGCGATTATATTAAGGATATATCTTCAGATATTATAAAAAAGGAAGGACGTCATTATCTGACGCATAATGAAGAGGAAACGGTTTCGTTCTTCAATGCCGTTGCCGGCGGTGTGATCCTGGAGGATATTAAGAAAGATTTGAAGGATTTCGGCGTGACCTTCGATTCTTATTTCAGCGAAAAAGAACTCTATAAAGATAACGGAGTGGGCAATCTAATAGATGCACTCCAAAAGCAGGGTTTTATTTACTCGGATGGTGAGACGTTGTGGTTTAAAACGACGGCCTATGGTGATGAAAAAGACCGTGTGGTTATCCGCAAAAACGGTGATCCGACTTACTTTGCCGCCGACATTGCCTATCATCAGAACAAATTTACACGCGGTTTCGACATGCTGATCGATATTTGGGGAGCGGATCATCATGGGTACATGCCGCGCCTCTGGGCAGCGATCCAGGCACTCGGACACGATAAGAATGATCTGAAGATCATTTTGGTGCAGCTTGTGAACCTGTTGCGTGCGGGTGAACCGGTGGCAATGTCCACACGGTCAGGTGAATTTGTCACCTTGAGGGAAGTGCTCGACGAGGTGGGAAAGGACGCTGCCCGTTATCATTTTTTAATGCGACGCTCCGACAGCCATCTGGATTTTGATCTGGAAGTGGCCAAAAAGCAGTCCAATGAAAATCCGGTTTTTTATGTCCAGTATGCCCATGCCCGGATCTGCAGCATCATTCGCACAGCCCTGGAAAGGGGAATGGCTTTACCGGCTTGCGAAAATATGGATCCCTCTCTCCTTGTGGAACCGGAGGAAAGAACGCTGATCAAAATGCTGGCACGTTATCCTGAGATGCTGGAAGGCGCCGCCAGAACGCTGGAAATTCACCGCATCACTTTTTATTTAAACGAGCTGGCCGGGGCGTTTCACAGTTACTACAACCGGAATAAAGTTGTTACGGACAATGCACCGCTTTCGGCGGCACGGCTGGTTCTGATTGACGCGGTGCGCGTTGTGCTGGCAAATGCGTTGAAAATACTGGGCGTCAATGCCCCTGAGAAGATGTAAGCAAAAGCAAAATTTTCTTTAGAGCCTTCTGCTGACGGAGGGATCGGGTAAGGGTAGGCATTCAAGAGGAGGAAAATGGGTTCCGATAATGTAAAAAAATTTGAATTGAAACTCAGTGGAACAGGCTTGGTGATTGTAATTGTTGGAATGACCGTCCTGTTGTGTTCTTCATTTATTCTCGGTGTCAATTTCGGCAGAAACATCGATACCTATCCCGAAAAGATTTCTTCCATCCCTCAGCGCTTCCTGGCAATGTTCTGGCGGTCGGCCAAAGTTGACTCACAGCAGAAAATGGTTGAAAACAGTGAACCTGTGCAGGATAAAGGCAGTATGGATCTGGCGTTTCACAGTGCCCTGATTGACCAGAAAACGCCTTCGATTCAGCAGGCGACGCCAGCTGAAAAAGAAAAGGAGAAGGAAGCCGTGGTGGTGGATCGTTCAGAAGGAGAGAAGGTACCGCCCGAGCCTGAACCGATGAAAGAAGTTGTTTTGGAACCGAAAGCAGCAGCCAGTGAAAAACCGGCTCAAGAAAAAAAATCAGAGGTAAAAGAAACTTCCCCTTTTTCAAAACAAGAAAGAGCAACACCTGCGGCATCTGCCAAAGAAAAATCCCTGGTTCTCATTCATGTGGTTTCCATGAAGGACCGGGACAAGGCCAATCAGATTGCTAAAACAGTCGCTTCAATGGGTTATCCGGCAAAAGTATCCAGGGCCGACCTTAAGGAAAAGGGCGTTTTCTACCGTGTGATTACCACCGGGTTTCATACAAAGGAACAGGCCCAGGCCGCTGCTGACAAGATTTCCAAAAAAGTCAACACAAAGTGCATCGTTCTGCCTGTCGGCAAGGACATGGACAAGAATCAGTAAGCAAAGGTTTTGATGATGTTTGAAAGTTTATCGGAAAAACTGGAAGGTATTTTCAAGAAACTCAAGGGACGCGGCGTGCTCAACGAGGAGAACGTCAACGCGGCGCTCAGGGAAGTCAGGATGGCGCTTCTGGAAGCGGACGTGAACTTCAAGGTCGTCAGGGATTTTGTTGAAGATGTACGGCAGCGCGCGATAGGGAAAGAAGTGCTCGAAAGCATAACGCCGGGACAACAGGTCGTCAAGATCGTTCACGACCGCCTGGTGGAGTTGATGGGCTCAACGAGTGCTAATATTAAATTCGGATCGCGGATTCCGGCCCCGATCATGCTTGTCGGGCTTCAGGGCTGCGGTAAAACAACAACGGCGGCAAAGCTGGCGCGCCTGATCTCTAAGGAAAAAAGGGTCTATCTGGTTTCCGCTGACGTTTACCGTCCTGCGGCGATGGAGCAGTTGGCCGTTCTCGGAAGGCAGATTAAAGCGGGTGTGTTTGACGCGGGAACGCTGCGTGATCCTGTAAAAATATGCGTTGAAGCTGTTGAGCAGGCCAGGAAGGATGGCTTCGAGGTTATTATCATCGATACCGCCGGCAGATTGCATATTGACGATCTGTTGATGGAAGAGCTTCGCAAAATTAAGGAAAAGGTCAGCCCAGCGGAGATTCTTTATGTGGCGGATGCCATGACCGGCCAGGACGCCGTCAATGTTGGAACAAAGTTCAATGAACTGATCGGGATTGACGGAGTCATCATGACCAAAATGGACGGCGACGCCAGAGGCGGCGCGGCCCTTTCGCTCAAAGCCGTTGTGGGCAAACCCGTCAAGTTTGTCGGTATCGGTGAAAAAATTGACGCCCTGGAGGTTTTTCATCCGGAGAGGATGGCTTCCCGGATTCTGGGAATGGGGGACATCCTGTCCCTGGTGGAGAAAGCACAGTCCACGATTGATGAAAAAACAGCCCGCGAGATGGAGCAGAGCCTGCGGAAAAGCGATTTTTCGCTGGAAGATTTCCGCAATCAGCTCAAGCAGATAAAAAAAATGGGTTCCCTGAAGGACATTATTGGAATGATACCGGGAATGGGCAAGATGAAGGCGCTCAAGGGCATGGAGCCTGATGACAGGGAACTGGTAAAAATTACGGCGATGATCGATTCCATGACGAAAAAAGAACGATTGAATTACCTGATCATCGATGGACGCAGACGTAAGCGAATCGCTCTGGGCAGCGGAACGACAGTTCAGGACGTTAACCGTCTTCTGAAAAATTACATCGAAATCAGAAAGATGATGAAAAAAATTAATTCCAGGGGCGGAGTAAAATCCTTGATGCGGAATTTCCCCTTTTAAAACAAAATAAACTGTGATAGAAATAATATGAGTTACTATTTACTTGAAGGAGGTTTTAAGGAAAATTAAATGGCAGTGAAAATTCGATTGACACGCATGGGAGCCAAAGGCAAGCCCTATTACCGTATTGTGGCCGCGGACAAAGAATATCCGCGCGATGGAAGATTTTTAGAAATACTGGGAAATTACGATCCTAAAAAGAATCCTGCTGAAATATCTTTAAAAGAAGACCGCGTTCGTGACTGGCTCTCCAAGGGGGCAAAGCCGACGTTGACGGTTTCTCATTTGTTAAAAACAAAAGGGATTACGGCAAGCGTTAAATAAAAAAACTGTTGCGTTTTTTCTTAAGGTATGAGACAGGATTAACCCTCACTCACTTTAACTTATACAAGCAGTGTGAATATTGTAACGAAATTTCCAGAAGCGTTAACCAAAACTATTGGAGGTGCTGACGATGAAGGAACTGATTAAGTATATTTCGCAATCTTTAGTGGATCATCCTGATCAGGTGGCAGTAACGGAAGTTATCGGTGAACAAACATCTGTAATCGAACTTCGTGTGGCCAAAGAAGACCTGGGAAAAGTGATCGGCAAGCAGGGAAAAACTGCCAAAGCCATCCGCACTATCCTCAGCGCCGCGTCCGCTAAAGTGCACAAGCGGGCGGTTCTGGAGATTATAGAATAAAAAACAATGGATCTTTTTGTTTTTGGTGAGATCGTTAAGACACGAGGTCTCAAGGGCTGTTTGAAGGCCCTTTCTTTTTTGGAATCGCCCGACGTTTTGGAAGGGCTCGATTTTCTCTATCTTGAGTCCCGTTCCGGCCAAAGAACTCAATACAAAATCAAAAAGATCGATCCTGCCGGGAAATTCCTGTTTATTGAATTCGAAGATATATCCGATGTCGATACGGCACAGGCGCTGGTGGGCTTTAAGCTCCTGATACCGCGAAGCTTACTGAACGCTTTGCCCTCCGATGAATATTACTGGATGGACATCATCGGGCTGGACGTCTATACGCAGGAAAGCCGGCATCTGGGACGGATATCGTCCATCTTCCCGACGGGAAGCAATGATGTTTATGTCTGTCAGGGAGAAAGCGGAGAAATTCTCATCCCGGCCATTGCCGATATTGTTGTAAACGTTGACCTTGTTTCACATAGAATAACCGTGAAAATGCCTGAAGGTCTTTTACCGTGATTCGATTTGACGTCCTGTCCGTTTTTCCGGAAATGCTGCATTCTCCGCTTGATTTCAGCCTCTTAAAGAAGGCCCGGGAAAAAGGCCTGATTGAAGTCGGCCTCTATGATATCCGTGATTGGGCCCAAGACAAGCACAAAATGACTGATGATGCTCCATACGGCGGCGGATGCGGAATGGTGATGAAAGTTGAACCCGTGGAACGGGCGGTCAATGCTCTGAAGCGTGCCGATGTTGATCCGCTGGTGGTATTGATGACTCCGCAGGGGGAAACATTCAATCAAAGGATAGCCCTCGAACTTTCCCGACAGAAGCATCTTATTTTCATATGCGGCCGTTATGAAGGTGTGGACGAGAGAATCAGAAAACATCTGGCGAACCGTGAGATTTCAATCGGTGATTATATTTTAACCGGAGGGGAGCTGTCTGCGCTGGTCGTGATAGACGCTGTTGCCAGGCTGATACCCGGTGTCCTGGGAAACGCTGCCTCTGCACAGACGGAATCTTTCTCACAGGGGCTGCTGGAATGCCCTCAGTACACAAGACCCGCGGATTATAAAGGCTGGTGTGTTCCGGAAGTTCTGGTTTCCGGAAATCATGCACGGATTGAAAGCTGGCAAAGGATTGAAGCGCTCAAAAGAACATGGAAAAGAAGGCCGGATCTGCTCGATAAAGTCGACCTGAGCAAAGAAGACCGGGAGGCTTTGGAAAAAATCAAGCTGGGTCTTATATAAAGTCTTGATTTTCAGGTTATTTTGATGTAAGGAAACCAACTTTTTAAATCGGGGGAGGCATATAGAGACCTTTGCAGGTCTCCTCTTTCCCAGTAAACGTATGCTCTATATTGCTCTTTTGCATTATCCGGTCCTGAATAAAGAAGGCAAAACCGTTGTCACGGCCATTGCCAACATGGATCTTCACGATATTGCCCGGACGGCCAAGACCTTCGGGGTGGAGAAATTTTACGTGATTAATCCGGTGGAGGCGCAGCGCAGGCTTGCCGGTCAGATTATCGGTCACTGGCGGGAAGGGTATGGCGCACTTTACAATCCTTTCAGGAAGGACGCTTTCGAAATAGCGGAAATCAGATCCTCCATGGAGGAAGTGCTGGAAGAAATTACGGCCGCTCATGGGCTCAGACCACAGGTCATTGCCACGGGAGCCGGCCTGCAGGGTCAGTCATTGACCTGTACCGGTCTGAAGAAACTTCTGAAAAGGAATCATTTGCCTTATCTTCTGATTTTTGGTACAGGCTCCGGCGTAGCACAGGAGGTTGTGAATCAGGCCGATCACCGTCTTGAACCGATCAGGGGGAAAAACGGTTATAATCATCTACCGGTACGGGCGGCCGTTGCCGTTATTCTGGACAGGGTTACGGAAATAACATAAAAATAATATTGCGAGTGTCTCGGGAGGAAATATAAAATGAATACACTGGAAATGATTGAAAAAGAACAGATGAGAGGGGACATCCCTTCTTTTAAAACGGGTGATACCGTTAAAGTATATGTGCGTATCATTGAAGGTCAGAAACAAAGGATTCAGGCTTTTGAGGGTGTGGTGATCCGCAAGCGCCGCGGCAACAGCCGTGCCAATTTTACCGTTCGTAAAGTGTCATACGGTGTCGGCGTAGAAAGAACATTTCCCATTCATTCTCCGGTCATTGACCGTGTCGAAGTCACGACCAAAGGGCTTGTGCGGCGTTCTCGCCTTTATTATTTGAGAAGCCTCAGGGGCAAAAAGGCAAGGATCAAAGAAGACGCTAATCGATAGGGCCTATCCAGCAGGTTCTTATTGGGAGAAAGAGGGGCCCTTTGAGCCGGATTCCTGCCGGAAGAACAAAATTTTCATCTTGTTGCGATGGATACATTCGAAAAGCGTGCTCACTGCGATGGATACCGATGGGTTGCGGGTGTTGATGAAGCAGGCCGCGGGCCGCTGGCCGGCCCTGTTGTTGCAGCAGCCGTCATCTTTCCCGCTGGCTACCAAAATTCTCAAATCAACGATTCCAAGAAATTAACCGCCCGTAAAAGGGACGAACTGTATAAGACAATCTGGAATGACGCAGTGGCCGTAGGTGTGGGAGTTGCCGAGGCCGATGTTATTGACCGGATCAATATACTTCAGGCGTCGCTTCAGGCAATGCGCGAGGCGGTTCTGGATCTGTCTAAAATTCCCGACTTTATTCTCATCGACGGTTTATACGCTCTGGATATTGAAGCGCATCAGAAGACCCTGGTGAAGGGGGATGCCCTCAGCGTTTCCATTGCCGCCGCTTCCATTATTGCCAAGGTCTCAAGGGACCGGATCATGGAAATGTATCACCGTCAGTTTCCCCAGTACAATTTTCAGCAAAACAAGGGTTACGGTACGGCCGAGCATCGCAAGGTTCTTAAGGAGATTGGAATGTGCAAAATCCATCGCCGGTCGTTCCATTTAAAAAACACTGATGTTCGTCAAGTCTCTCTTGACTGGTCCTGATCATGGAAAAAAGAGACACAACAAAAAAGGGAACCGGCCGGGTGGGTGAAGATATCGCCGCAGGTTTTCTGGTGAAAAACGGTTATCGGATTTCCGAACGCAATTATCGCTGCCCGATCGGTGAGATCGACATTGTTGCCCGCGATAAAAACGATTTGGTCTTTGTGGAGGTCAAAACAAGAAGATCAGCGGATCTGGGTTATCCCGAACAGGCTGTGGGCATCAAAAAGCAGAAAAAAATTTCACAACTTGCCTTGTGGTACCTTCAGGAAAAAAAGCTTAGCGGTGTCCATGCGCGCTTTGATGTTGTGGCCATTATGATCCAGCCTTCCGGAAATGACATCCGCCTGATCAAAAATGCTTTTGATTTTGTTTCATTCTGATTTGTGATCGAATCAGAGCCGCGTCAGGGGCGGTTTCCCTATGGGAAATACATTGAAACCGATTTCAAAACACTTCCGGTGGTCAATGATATTGCGTCCGTCAAAAATAAAAGCGGGTTTCACCATGGATCTGTATATTTTGCCATAATCCAGATTCCGGTAAAGATCCCAGTCCGTCATAATGACCAGCGCGTGGCATCCGATGGCCGCGCTGTATGCATCTTCGATGTAGCTGATTTGCCCGTGAGCATCTTCCAGGTCCAAGGCGGCGTTGCCCAGCGCCTTGGGATCGGAGATAACCACTTCCGCGTGTTCTGCAAGCAGTTTTCGGGTGATGTTGATGGCCGGGCTTTCACGCGTGTCTCCCGTATCTGCCTTGAAAGCAAAACCCAGTACACAGATTTTTTTCCCTGCGAGCGTGTTGAACATGGATTGGAGAACGTTGGCAATAAAGCGGTCCTGCTGGTATTCGTTGATCTTAACCACACTTTCCCAGTAGTCGGCCACTTCCGGCAAACCGTAAAAACGGCACAGATAAACAAGGTTTAAAATGTCTTTCTTGAAGCAGGAGCCGCCAAAACCGATACCTGCCTTGAGAAACTTGGAGCCGATGCGGCTGTCCGTGCCTACGGCCCGGGCCACTTCGGAGATGTCCGCGTCCGCTTTTTCGCAAAGCGCTGAGATGGAGTTGATGGATGAAACCCTCTGCGCCAGGAAAGCATTGGCCACCAGTTTGGAAAGCTCTGCACTCCAGATATTGGAAGTGATAATTTTTTCGGGAGGCACCCAGCGGGAGTAAATGTCCACCAGCTCTTTACGGGCGGCGAGCCCGCTTTTCGTTTCGCGTGAACCGATCAGCACACGGTCGGGATTTTCCAGGTCGCTCATCGCGGTTCCCTCGGCCATGAATTCCGGATTGGAAAGAACATCGAATGTGATGTCGCCTTTTCCCGAGTATAGGATCCGTTCCATGGCAAGCGCGGTTTTGATGGGCAGCGTGCTCTTTTCGATGACAATTTTCGAAGACTGTGAATTCTCCAGAATCTGCCTTGCGGTCTTTTCCCAGTACTGCAGATCGGCGGCCTGACCCGCACCTGCCCCGAATGTTTTTGTCGGCGTATTGACGCAGACGAAAATAATGTCGTTTTCCGCTATCTGATTTTCTATATCTGTGGAAAAGAATAAATTTCTGCCGCGGGTTTTCTTTACAATTTTCTCAAGCCCGGGTTCATAGACGGGAAGCTGATCGGAGTTCCAGGCAGCGATGCGCTGCGGGTTGATGTCCACCACGGTGACTTTATAGTCAGGGCATTTGCTGGCGATCATGACCATGGACGGAGCGCCGACGTAGCCTGCCCCGATGCCAAGGATGTTCTTTTTAAATTTTGTTTTCTTCATTGGACCTCTTCTTTTTCATGTTTTCAGGATATCTCGGAAGTATTGGATGGTCTGGACCAGCCCCTCTTCCAGCGGGATTTTGGGCTTCCAGCCCAGTTTGTTTTCCGCGAGCGTGATGTCCGGTTTGCGCTGTGCCGGATCATCTGACGGAAGCGGCTGAAATTCGATTTCGGAGCGGCCGCCCGTCATAGCAATCACCATCCGTGCCAGCTGCAGAATGGTGAATTCGCCGGGGTTGCCGATATTGACCGGGCCGTAAAAATCATCGCCGGAATTCATCATTCGGATCAGTCCATCAATCAGGTCATCACAATAGCAGAAAGAACGGGTGTGATTGCCGTCGCCGTAGACCGTAATGTTCTTTCCCTGCAGGGCCTGGATGATAAAATTGCTGACGACGCGGCCATCGTTTACGGCCATGCGTGGACCGTAGGTGTTGAAGATGCGGACGATCTTGGTGTTGACGGAATTCTGCCTCCGGTAGTCCATCATCAGGCATTCAGCGGCCCGTTTGCCCTCGTCATAACAGCTGCGGATGCCGATGGGATTAACTCGACCCCAGTAGGATTCCGTCTGCGGGTGAACGTCGGGGTCGCCGTATACTTCCGATGTGGAAGCCTGGAGGATTTTTGCCTTTGTTCTTTTGGCGATTCCCAGGACATTGATGGCGCCCATGACATTGGTCTTGATTGTTTTGATGGGATTGAACTGGTAATGGACCGGCGATGCCGGGCAGGCCAGATTGTAGATTTCGTCCACTTCCAGATAAATGGGATTGGTAATATCGTGCCGGATCAGCTCAAAATGGGGATGCCCCATCAGAGGGGATATGTTTTTTTTGCTCCCGGTGAAAAAGTTGTCCAGGCAGACAATGTCGTTGCCTTCTTTCAGCAGCCGTTCGCAGAGATGGGAACCGAGGAACCCCGCGCCGCCAGTAACCAGTATTCTTTTCATATTATCCTGATGTTGATCTGTGTAGTATTTTGTCCATATTTTTGCTATTAAAGCCGAAACAGGACACATATGTCAACAACAAAAAGTATTTCAAAGAAGACGTCATGAATCAACGCGACGGGAGAAAAAAAGGAATGCTCTACATGGTTGCCACGCCCATCGGCAATCTGGAAGATATTACCATAAGAGCGCTCCGCGTACTGAAAGAAGTTGACCTGATTGCCGCGGAGGATACCCGTCATTCCAGAATTCTGCTGTCCGCTTACGACATCAGGACACCGCTGGTCAGCCTGCATGAGCATAACGAAAGGGAGCGGAGCGCGATGATCGTTTCCAAAATGGAGAACGGCATGAGCGTTGCTTATATTTCCGACGCAGGAACACCCTGTATTTCCGATCCGGGATATCAACTGGCTGCTGCCGCACTGGAAAACGGCATACGTGTGGTTCCTGTTCCCGGACCATCGGCTGCCATTGCCGCGTTGTCTGTCTGCGGTTTTCCGGCGGACCAGTTTTTATTTTACGGATTTCTGCCGCCCAAATCAAACAGGCGCCGCCGTTTTTTAGAGTCCATCAGGGATGAAGAACAAACCCTCATATTCTATGAATCCCCCGTAAGAATCGCGGAGACGATGCAGGAGATTCAGAATGTGCTTGGAGACCGGCAGGCTGTCGTGGCACGCGAAATGACCAAGGTGTTTGAAGAAATCAGAAGGGGACGAATCTCGGACATCGCGGCAGGGTTGTCCGGCAGTAAAGCCAGGGGGGAATTCACCATCATTATACGGGGGGCTTCACCTGAGCCTGTGTCCGTGACGGATAATGAAATTCAGGAAAGGCTGCTGCGTCTCAGAAGTGAAAAATCCATGTCGTTGCGTGATGCCGTCGCGGATGTGGTGAGACAGACCGGACTACCCCGAAAAAGAATTTACGATATGGCGTTGAAATGTTTTTCTTTTTCTGATGAAAACTGAAATACGGGCGGTTGCACATATTGCTTGAAGAGTTTTTTGCACTATGGTAACTGCATGTCCAAATCAACAGAAAATTAATTATTTTCTTATGCTAGCTTATGTTGAGGGGGTTAAAAAAAGATGGAGGATTCCGGAGAGGTTCATAACAAGCAAATACACGAACTGACCGAAATATATGATGAAAGTTCAGGGCTGGGCCGCAGATCAACAAACAGTAAAGCGCGTCAGCAGGTTGTTATGATCGACGGCAGGGGGTATGAGCGCGACAAGCCGTCCGGTGAAAGGGTCCACAATCTTACGGATATTGTTGACGGAGATGATTTATCCCGTCAGTTGAAAGACGAAGTCATGAAAAAGGCGATGGAAATCGTCGAAAAAATCGTAAGAGAAATGGTTCCGGATATTGCCGAACGCATGATCCGGGATGAAATTGAAAAGATAAAGGCAGAGAAACCGGACTCCATGCCAGAGACCGGTGAAAAGTGACAAAAAGGCCGCTCCCGAATCGTTGCCGGGCGGTTATGGTTTCATCAGTGTGCTGGAGAGAAGCAGCTGCAAAATTCGGAGGCCCGCTGCAACTCATCTGCAGCTTGAAGAGGAGGATCCATGATATCCCATAAGAATATTCTTGTTTTATTGATCATTTTTATCGTTTGCCTGTCCGGCTGCTCCCTGAAGATTCCGGGGTTAACGAAAAATGATCCGGAGCCGGAGGAACCGGCGTCGGGAGTGAATGTTATTGCTGTGATGCCGGTGAAAAGCCCTACGGCAGACGAAAGAACCTTGCAGATGCTACGCTTAAAACTGGGCGAAGAACTCCGTTTTAAAGGCTACCCCCAGGTTGCTACAGCGCTGATTGACAGCAGGCTTTCGGCGCTCGGTCAAGGAAATGAAACAGAAGGGAAAAACACTGTGACGCCCGGCCAGGTTCAGGAATTGTTCGGTGCGGACGGAGCGATGTACTGCTCGTTTCAGGAAGAAATAAAATCAAAACATCCGTTTTACACCCCGGTTACAGTTACTGTGCGATGTGAACTGCGCAGTGCGAAATCGGGTGAGGTGGTATGGAGCGCTCAGTCGCAGGCAACCAGCAGGAGTGTTGATGTAGTGCGTTCGCGGCTGAAGATGAAATCGCGGGGCGACTTGGAGGAGGCAATGGAGAAAGCCGTTGTAAAAGTGTTGGAGACGCTGCCTTACGGGCCGCATTTAAGGGGGTAGCTTTTTATTGTTCGCATGGCATTTGAAACTATTTTGATGAGATCAGTTGAAAATTATCGATGAACATTCCTAATTTTTTAACCCTGTTCAGGATTATTCTTGTGCCCGCTTTTGTCATTTTCCTGATACAGGAGGAATATGACAAAGCATTGATTGTCTTCGTGGTGGCAGGCCTCACTGATGCCCTGGACGGCACTTTGGCGCGCCTGCTCAAATGTCAGACGGTCCTTGGCGCGTATCTTGACCCTATCGCGGATAAACTTCTTCTGGTTACCAGTTATGCGACGCTGGCAATCCTGGGGATCATTCCGGCATGGCTCGCCGTTTTAGTGATCAGCCGTGACTTTATCATTTTAATGGGCATAGCAATTCTTACTTTAATGTCAATACCTTACGAGATAAAACCGGCCATCGTAAGTAAAATCACCACAGCCCTTCAAATCAGCACGATCTTTTTCCCCCTGTTATACAAAGTGGTTCAACATGACATCGGGTATCAATGGATCACGGGGCTGTTTTGGCTGACGGCTTTATTTACTGTGATTTCCGGTCTGGTTTACATCATCCGGGGCATTCGGATCCTGAATCATTCATCCCCGGAAGAGGGCAAATCATAAGATATTTGCTTGACACAGCAGCGTTTTCCTGCTAGTTGACCTAGCTCGAAAAGTCGAATTCCGCAGGATGCATATTTGATATGCAGGAACGCGGAAAAAAGAATTGTATCCGTAATAACACAGGCAAGTAGCTCAGGGGGAGAGCGCCATCCTGACGCGGTGGATGTCCAGGGT
>CAYMYR010000053.1:13557-17904 GCA_964394715.1 uncultured Smithella sp. | reverse complement strand
CCCCCGAGGGTTTCCCAGTAGGTCTTGAAGGTTTCGCGCCACTCATCCCCGTATGCACCCTGCGTGACAACCATGGCAACTTTCCGCCATCCCTTTTCCCATGCCTGTTCTGCAAATGTCTGGGCTTCTGCTAAGAACAGCGGGGCAAACAGCACGAAGAGATCATTTTTTATTTTAGTGGCCTTATGGGAACTGGTGTACCCCATGACAATGAATTCACCGCACTCTTCCTGATTCATCTTTAACATGGGTATGGCCGAACTGAAAACCGGAACGAAAATGGCCAGGGCATTTTTTTCCAGAAGCTTACGTGCATTGGCTTGCGCCAGGAAAAAGCTCGCCTTGTCATCAATTTTCTCCAGCCTGAAAGTATATTTCTGCCCGTCGGCCATGACGCCTCCGGCCGCGTTAATCTCTTTGATGGCCATTTCAATACCGCTGACACAATCCAGACCGTATTCGCCTGCTGGACCGCTCAGAGGTCCGGAAAAACCGATGACAATTTCTGCTGCGAAGCCCGATACGCTCCACAAGGCAATGGACGCCATGGCCAGTAAACATGAAATTTTTTTAAAATGCCTCATTTTCCCCTCCTCAATTTTTTTAAAATTCAGTCTGTATCATTGCACAATGGCTTTTAAATATCCTGTAACTTGTCAATGGCCTTTTTCGCCGATGAAGCCGGTTTGGTTCCATCTTTTGCCGGTTCCGGTGCTTTCTTAACCATATCGGACAGTGACTTGCCTTTTTCTTCTGCAGGAGCAGCCGCCGGTTCAGGTGTAGCAGCTTTCTGGGCTTGAGCCGGGGCCGGTGAGGCACTCATTTTCGATCGCAGAGCGTTGACAGATTGTACCAGGTCTCCTATGGCATCATCGGCTTCCCAGGTAAGAGATCTGCTGTACTTACCTCCGGCATATTCCCGCAGGACTCCTGATGTTTCTTCCAGGGGTTCCACAACGCTGGCGGTGATCATTTTTTTAATAAAGGAAGGAATCAGGGCAATACATGCAACCAGCAGGATGATCAGAACAGCGATGACAATGTAGAATATCGTGCCGGAGGAATTGTAGGCCTCTTCTCCGATACCGCTTTCATATTCAAGCAGCTGTGTCAAAAGCTGGGTGATCGCCTCCATTTTTTCATTGGACACACTCAAGTATGCCGCGCCCGTGCCGGCGGGAGCCAGTCTGATGACTTGAAGAGTGGCCTGCTGATACGCAGCCATATTGTCGCTGATGGCCTGGTAAAATTTCTTTTGTTCATCGGTGAGGTCGGCTTCCAAAGCTTTTTTAACAAGGTCAATGTCTTTGGCCATCGTTTGAATCTGCTGATCGGAAACCTTTTTAATTTCCTGCGCGTCCTGGCCGGCTGACACCATGTTTTTTATTTTATAGATATTTGCGTTTACGGAGTTGATGTCTTTCAGGAGTTCCGTGCTCCTTTGATAGTTTTTAAACCCTTTATTGAAAATGGTGCTTGTTGAAGATTTCTGGATGAATAAGCCGATGCAGGCAATGATCACAATGACAACGGCGAGAATCAACACTTGCATTGAAAGCGCTTTTTGTCCCGACTTTAAATTATTGTTTGAGTTCATAATTCTATCGTTCCCCTCTCATTGATTTCTGATTAAGTTAATAATAATTCCCGTATTAATTACAGGCACTCTTCCACTGCATGTTTTTTGCTTATTATATCTTTTGCACGATTCGCGCCAATATATCACACGGGCACCCGCTGATAACTGGGCAGACGATAAATAATTTAGACTTCTTAGTGTTTAAGAATACTTGCGCAGAACCTTGTTGTCAAGACAATTTTACAGACATAGTTTATACCGGCAGTTTATTTATCACAGATGATTCATGTAGCAATAAACGGTTCAAAATGAACGGGTCATCTTGGCCACGATCAAGGTTGGATGAAAACACCTGAAGGGAGAATCTCTTGTTGTTAAAGGGGTTTGTTGGGTATCAGAATTTGGGCATGGCTCTTGCTTTATTT
Source organism: uncultured Smithella sp. (assembly GCA_964394715.1). Taxonomy (GTDB): domain Bacteria; phylum Desulfobacterota; class Syntrophia; order Syntrophales; family Smithellaceae; genus UBA8904. The sequence goes on along the minus strand of CAYMYR010000053.1, from coordinate 15,900 downwards.
ACAGCAGACATTAAAAAAGGATTTATCAAAATAAGATGGTGAATCATGGCAAACATATTTAATAAAGATGGAATATACAACGGTCAGGAAAATCATCCCGGCAACCATAAGAGAGAATTGCAGAAAGACGGGCGGGTGCGGGATGTCTTAATTGTCGATGATGAAGAGCCGCTGCTTCTGACCATTGCTGAAGGATTAAGCATCTATAAGAAATATTTCAATTTGCTGACTGCGACCAATGGAGCCGATGCAGTCAAAGTTTTAAAATCGTCACCGGCTATCGATCTGGTCATAACGGATTTGAGCATGCCCAAGATGGATGGTTTTGAGCTTTTGGCCTACATGAACAGAAATTATCCAAAAATTCCGGTGATCTTGATGACAGCTTTCGGGACACCAAAGATTGAGGAGATTGTCAGCAGCATGGGAATTTTCGGTTATTTGGAAAAGCCGCTTGACATTAATATAATTGCGGATAATATCTTTGCCGCACTGGCCATCAAACCGGGCTATGTGGATTCCGAAACAAGAGAAATCAGAGACCGAGAACTGAATAAGCCAAACTACGTGCCGGGTTTTTTTAACGCGAACGACTATAAAAAAACTATGCCGTAACCATTTGTAAATAAGGAGTTTCTTATGGGGGGAGATGTGCAGAAAGATTTCAAGCTGATTATCGATAATGAAGAGATAAACGATGCGCCTGCTGCGGAGACAATCTCCAAGGAAGAATTGCAGCGCTGGCCTCTTTTTGGCCTTTCAGTCGGCAGTTTTCTTCAAGTGATTGCGATGGAGCAGCAGACCTGCATCATGGAAGTATATCTTGATGCAAATCATACAGGCCATTTCTGTTTTGTGGAAGGAGAGCTTTACGACTCGGTTTGCGGCGATTTGAACGGAGAAAACGCCGCGATGGAAATGATTGCATGGGAAAATGTCCGGCTGAACATTAAGCAGATTCTGAATGCTAAAAATGTTGAGCGAAAAATCGATAAAAATCTCATGCTGCTGATGATGGAAAGTTCCAGGCGCCGTGACGAGGTGCAGGAGAATGGCGAGCACGCGGATCTCGAAATGGAAGATGTCGAAACGCTGGAAGATGCGGAAGTTGTTGCCGACGATGTTGAGCGTACAAAGCTCGATACCTGCCTCAGCCTGATGAGCAAAGATATGGGGGACGCCTTAAGGGCGGCCAGTATTATTTCAATAAATGATGGCAAGGTGATGGCATCCTATCAGGATGATCAGGAAACCGCTGAATCTTTTGTGCGTTTGACGAATTTCATGAAAAACACCTATAAAAGCGAAACCCCTTATGAACTGGGGGACCATATCATCATGGATTTAAAAGATCAGCATACCATGGTGATCCTGATGATTGGCGAGCACCAGTGGAATATTGTTTTTAATAATGTCAAGTGCAGCCTTGGGATGCTGCGTAATATCATCATGCCAAAAGTAATCAGAACTTTTAATGAAATGAACGTTGGATGAAACGTTAAAAAGGAGGCCCAATGAATATTCAAAAAATAAATGTTTGTATGGACATCTTGAAAAAGGACTTGGGTGAGGGGTTTATTGCCTCTTGCATTATCATGACGGAAGACGGCCAGGTGCTGGTTGCCACGGATCAGGCTAATATCGCTGAAGCCACGCTGTTAAACGATGCCACTGCGTTTATCCGTAACGCGCTCAAGACCTACCCGGCGGAATTAGGCCAGTACTATTATGTTGATGTTGCCGGGACGATGGCAGTCCTGGTTATTCCGTTTGGAGATTATCAGTGGACGGTGACCGTCAACAAAAAGCAGGTAAAACTGGGCCTTCTGTTGAATGTTGTTCTTCCGGCAATCATTAACGCTTTTGAAGATGCCGTTGTTTCTTAAGGCAAATAGGGGGAAAAGGGATCATGGGAGAGAAACTTGTTCGCATATTTGAAGTTGTTCAGGAACAAGCCGGTCTGAAAGGCCGTATGGAACTTGCTACCAGGACGGGGATTTCGCTCAATAAAGCGACCCAGATGAAGGATACAGAGGAACTGATAAAAAAAATGAAAGATATAGCAAGTTCTATCCTTGAAAAAATTTCATAAATATAATAATATTATACTCTAAATTAGAGATTTTTATTGTTTTATGTGTTCCCGTCATGTTGTAAGTGGTTTTTTGCAGGGCTTGACGGGAAATCAATTTAAGCGGCAATGAATGTATATTTTTGTAGCTTCTCATTAAAAAACATTCTGAATGAAGGACATACCTTATGATTTTAGGCCAAAAACAACTCGACAAAATAAATGATATTTTAACAGCTAATCTTATTGGGTCCGGCGTTCAGAGTGTGATG
>CAYMYR010000053.1:6727-13457 GCA_964394715.1 uncultured Smithella sp. | reverse complement strand
AATAAATGATATTTTAACAGCTAATCTTATTGGGTCCGGCGTTCAGAGTGTGATGCTGATCGATACTGCCGGCAACGTAATCGCATCGATTAACAACGGCAACGAGACGGTGGATCTCTATTCGCTGGCCGCACTTGCCGCCGCCAATTTCGGTGCAATGAGTTGTATGGCCAAAATTGTCGGTGAAGATGAATTTTCTCTTTTATTCCATAAAGGCGAAAAAGAGAATATTTATTTTTGCAAGGTAAATGAGGAACTCCTGCTGGTGAATATATTTAATAACCAGATTTCTCTCGGATTCCTCAGACTGAAGATGTCAAAAGTTGTAGAAGAGTTGGTCGAATTGTTAGGTTTGTAATGATCAAAATTTTAAATCAAGAGATACATGGTCGTATGTCGGTTTTGGGATGTCAGGGGGTGCGGGTTTGGCGTTTATAAATTTAAAGGATAAGGTTATTCAAGCCAAAATAGTTTATTATGGTCCTGGAAGATGCGGCAAAACAACTAATCTTGAGTATATATACGATAAATGTCGTCTTCAGATCAACTCGGAGATGGTCACCGTTAAAACACAGGGTGACCGCACGTTGTTTTTTGATTTCTTTCCTTTCGACATGGGGAAAATCAGCGGTTATGATGTCAAGATTCAGCTTTACACCGTTCCCGGACAGGTCAAGTATAACTCGACAAGACGTCTCGTATTAAAAGGAGTTGACGGGGTCGTCTTTGTTGCCGATTCCGCGGCAGACCGTCGTAATAAAAACATTATTTCCATTAAGAATCTGGAAGAGAATCTTAAACTGTATAATAAAAATATCCGGGATATCCCGCTTGTTATCCAATATAATAAAAGAGATCTTGCCAAGGAAGGAATTGAAATTCTCGATGTTGAAACATTGGAAAATGATTTGAATTCGGAATTGAAAGTTCCCTCGTTCGAAGCCAGTGCCGTAGAGGGAGATAATGTGATCCTGACCCTGAAAAAAATAATCTACGACACGATGTCGTCTCTGGAAAAGCAACTGAAACAGGAGCCATAATATGAAAAACAACGAAGAGTCATCATTTCTTCAAGGAGTAGAAAGCCGTCTCGACAGTCTCTTTGCTGAAAGCACCCCCAAGATTACGGAAAAAGACTCTAAACCTTCCCCGGCAACTGTTCAAAATGCTGCGCCGGCCATGAAAGAGGACATCCCGGAAACCCAGAAAGTAAAAGCGCCAGAAGTTGAACCCGAACCTTCCCCGGAACCGATTCAGGCAACAGATAAATCACAGTTTATTTCTGAAATTGAAAAGCGTTTTTCGGCGATATTTGGCGAGGAAGAAAAAAAGGATGCCTTTGCTGCCCGGGAAGTTGAAAAACCGGCTGAAGTTGTGGACAAAATTGAAGAGGTTGGGGCAGAGGAAAAGATTACCCCTGCTGAACCTTTGGAAGAGATTGCTCCGCCACCGCCGTCCGAATTTCATTCACCCTTGGATGATGTTTCCGCGGCGTCGTCTTCTGAATTTCATTCCGCTTTAGATGATCTTTCTGCAACAACAACAACGTCTATATACAATTCACCGCTCAAAGACATGAAAAGTGTTATTTTGTCGATTGAGTGGGAAATCAACGATCACATCCTGGAACAATTGGAAGATGAGATCAACAAATTATATCTAACTTTTACAGGGGATCGCATTGTTCAGGGTTTCTTGAGAATCATCCGTTTTCTCGGGAGATACGTGCGGGTCAGAGGACAAATGTCCAGCCAGGATTCCATTAACCTGTTGCTGTCCGTCTATGACCATTTCGAAAATGTCATGGTGACGGATAAAATGCCGGAGGCCAAGAAGTATACAATATTGCTGGACAATATTAAGAGATACCGGACGTGGGTGGATAGTACCGACCTTCATGATTTTGAAGTTGCCAAAGAGGCTGAAGAAGCTGAGATTACGGCAGCCGCAAAAGAAGAGGTGAAACCTTCTGAAGTCAAACCTCTTCCGGAAGAACAACCCGTTCTGGAGAAAAAAGAAGAAGTGAAACCCGCGGAAATTGAGCCTGCCAGGGAAGAACCCATTCCCGAGGTTACAGTTGCTCCAAGTGTTGTTGAAGAGACAGCACCGCGAGAGTTTATGGAAGAACAGGCTGTTAAAGAAGAGAAAAAAGAACTGAAGATTGAAAGTATCGAGCCTGTCAAAGAAGAACCTGTTCCCGAATCCACAATCCTTGCTGGTGCCTCTGTCTTTGAGGAATCGCTCCGTCAGGAAGCTGAACCCGAAAAAGCCATTAAAGAACCTGAAATGGCCGTCGTGCCTGAACCGGTACCATTAGCAGCCAGCCTGCCTTTGGGGTTGGGGTACAGCAAAAAGATGGAAGGTTTAATAGATGCCATAAACGATCAGCCTACCCGGGAAGCCCTTTCCTGCGCGCTGGAAGAGATTAAAAGCATGTTCCAATCTGAATTGAATGTTTTGAAAGAAGAAATCCGTTTGCTGAAAAAAGCGTAGTGAATAAAGAAGTTTATATGGACCATTTAAAGGGCAGGTGCTAATTAAATGCCTGTTAATATTAAGGAAATAAGTTAATGTATATTGGCCGGAAGGTACGGCGGGTAATCTGATCATGATTGTTTTTTGTGAGGAATGCGGAGAAAGATATGTCATTGAAGCTGACGAGATAAAAGGTTCGGCGATGATTTTTATTTGTCGTGTCTGCAATGATATCATCCGTATTCCTGCACAGGAGAAACATCATAAACCGGAAGAAAAAGAAAGAAACAAGGCTGAAAAGAAAGAGGGTTCTTTTCAGAAAAAAAGACCATAATCTTCCTGTCGAAGCGAAAAGAAGGACGTACGAATGGACAATAAAATTGATTTGAATGATTTATTAAGAGAGAAGCGGGAGCTGGATTCTTTTTTGTCTACAATTGCCAAAGATGAGTCCTCAGCCTCCATTCCCGTTAAAGAAACCGTCCAGACGAAAGAATCCTCTTCTCCATCTGTGTTAGAGAATAAATCCGTGTTGACGGACTCTGATCGGGCGGCGGCCGGTTTAACGATTGAAAAACCGGGCATAATGCCTGAAGATCTTTTCAGGCCGACTGCCGGAAAGGATAAACCGCATCCCCAGAGCATCAATGCATTCATTCCCGGAACGGATGATGCTGTGCCGTTAAAAAGTGCAGGCACCGGCAGGAAAGACGTGTTTGAGGAGAAGGTGTCTTCAACCATCTCATTCGACAAGGATAAAAAGACGGATTTCATGCCGAGGGTGACTTCTGCGAAAAGTGTTAAACCGCTGGAAAGTTTAAAAACAATGACAAGGTTTGACGGAACAACGAAAGCGGAGACTCCTTTCATGGCAGAGACAACTCCCTCCTCACCGCCTGAAGAGAAAAAACCATCCGTGGAAAGTGGTGCGGACGTTAAGAAGGATAGTACAACCAGTCCTTATGATTTCGAGCCTGAAAAGAAAGGCGGCGGCAAGGGTAAATGGATCTGGGTTGTAATCATCCTGCTGATTTTATCATTGGCCGGTGGATATTTCCTGCTTGCTCCAAAATTGCCTTTGCCTGATTTCGGAAGTTTCTTTAAGATCAGCATCAGTGGATCGGTTTCTCCTGTAAAAGAGGTAAAACTTATCAATGTCCGTCAGAGACTGGTTTATAATAATGCATTGGGGAAAAGCGTCAGGGTGATTGAAGGCGTTGCTGAAAACGTTGCATCCCACCCCGTTTCAAAAATTAAAGTTGTGGCAAATCTTTATAACGCCAATGGCGATGTCATTGCCACCAGGGAATCTTTGGGCGGGAATATCCTTCCTGATGTAAAACTGGAAAGTCTGGATGAGGCCGGGTTGGTTTCCGAACTGGCTGCCGGGAAAAAATCGGAAGACATTGTTCCCCCCAAGGGACAAACGCCTTTCATGATCATTTTTACCAGAGACCTTTCCGGGGTCCACAGGCTGGCCGTTGTGCCGGTTGATTTCAGCAAGCCTTAAGGGCGCGCCGCGAATTTTCCAGGGCAGTTGACCACAGTCAACTGCCTTTTTTTAACTTCCAACTGTAAAAGTGATAAAGCTGATCTGCGGCATCGATTCTGATGTTTGCTCTGGTGACGCAATATTTCAGCGGTAGATGACGTAAAGATATTGCTTGCTATTTATCGGCATTGACTGTAAAGAATAAACAGAATAGCGATAAACATTGACCTTCCCACCTTTCTTAATCAGAAATTTGTTAAGGATAATCCCGCTAATCATAAGAAAATTCAGATGAAAAGCCGTATTAGAGGCCTGTCTTTCGGACGCCGGAGAAGCGTATAAAGGGACCTGCCTTTGCCAGTCTTATTGCGGTTAGCATTGGATTTTAAAATCAAACAGATACTGGCAAAATATAAGATAAGGATAAAGAATGAGTTTTAAAAAGTTTCAATTTAATGAACAAGTATTAGCCGGTGTGGCAGCAGCCGGATACAAAAAGCCGACCCCTGTTCAAGACCAGTCCATTGCGCACATTATGGATGGACGGGACGTGCTGGGGCTGGCCGAGACAGGAACGGGGAAAACAGCCGCTTTTGTGCTGCCGATTTTACAGCGCCTGATGCAGGGGCAACGCGGCAGGATTCGTGCGCTGATTATTGCACCGACGCGCGAATTAAGCGAACAAACCCATGAAGCGATTTTGCAGTTGGGGCGAAAAACAAAGCTTTCCAGTGCAACCATCTACGGCGGGGTCAGCATTGTCAATCAGATCAACAAACTGCGTTCACGTGTTGATATTGTTTCGGCATGTCCTGGCCGCCTGCTCGACCATATCAGCCGTGGCACGATCGACATGTCTTCTGTTGAAGTGTTGGTTCTTGACGAGGCGGATCACATGTTTGACATGGGTTTTCTGCCTGAGGTCCGCAAAATTGTCGGGCATCTGCCGGCACATCGCCAGACATTGCTTTTTTCTGCCACGATGCCTGATGAGATTCGCAGCCTGGCCAATGATCTGCTCAATGATCCTGTAAATATTCAAATAGGAAACTCCGCTCCGGTCATGACGGTCTCCCACAAGTTTTATCCGGTTCAGACAGAGCAGAAAACAGCCTTGCTCAAGGATATTCTTAAAAAGACAGATACCCAATCGGTTCTGGTTTTTACCCGGACAAAATCACGGGCAAAAAGTCTGGCCGATCAGCTAATCAGAGGTGGACATCAGGCGACTTCATTGCATGGCAATCTCACGCAACAGAAACGCAAGCAGTCCCTCGACGGTTTTCGTAACGGCCGCTATGAAGTAATGGTGGCCACGGACATCGCCGCCCGCGGCATTGACGTATCCCGTATTTCCCATGTTATTAATTATGATATGCCATCCACTGCGGATGCCTATACGCATCGGATCGGCAGAACGGGGCGTGCCACGAAGACGGGCGATGCCTTTACCTTTATTACCGGACAGGACGCCGAACTGTTGCGATCCCTCAAAAAACTGCTGGGGGATAAATGGCAGTATCAGAATGTTGATGGTTTGACCATCAGCCCATCGGTGTGTGAATCCATGGGAAAGCGTGCGGGTCAACTGACGAGACGCAGTAACGGCAGAAAACTTTTCCCGTCCAGGACACTGTTAACCAGGAAGCCTCAGCAACGTTCATTCAAAGATGCGCACCGCATTTTCTGCTCCCCCCGCGTTCAACAAGCGGTCTAGGGATGATCTCAAAATTATGGGAGCCAGGGTGCTATTGTGCTCTGGCTTCCCCAAGCAATGCGGCAATTTGCTGATCTTTTTCCTTCCACAAATCCTGTACCCACTGCTGGAAGCCGGCCTGGAATTCCTTGTCGCCTTCGTAATCGCCATGCAGAAAATGTGACGGGATTTCTACATTAGAAACGCGGAAAATGACCTTTTTCACTTTCCCGCATAAAAAATCCCAAAACGTCGGAATCCCATCAGGGTAGACAATCGTGACATCCAGCAGAGAATGAAATTTTTCACCCAGCACGTTCAGCGCCAGCGCAATACCGCCGGCTTTGGCCTTTAAAAGGTATTGATGGGGGGACTTCTGCCTGTCGTGCTTTGCCTGCGTGAATCGCGTTCCTTCAAGAAAATTCATCACGCTTGTCGGTACGAGCGAAAACTTCATGCATGCTTTACGCGTGGTTTCATAATCCTTTCCTTTTTGGTCAGGATGTTCTTTCAGGTATTCCGCGCTGTGCCGGCGTAAAAAAGGAAAATCCAGCGCCCACCAGACCAATCCCATAATCGGCACCCAGATCAGTTCACGTTTGAGAAAGAATTTTAAAAAAGGGATGCGCCGGTTAAACATTTTCTGCAGGATCAGGATATCCGACCAGGACTGATGATTGCTGACCACCAGGTACCAGCCCTGGTAATTTAAGTTATTCAGTCCCTGAACATCCCAGGTTGTTTTTTGGGTCAACTTCATCCACAAGACATTTCCTTCAATCCATTGTTCCGCAATCCACCAGAGGATTTTATCAAAAAAACGGGTAACAGGACGAAAAGGCAACAGGAATTTCAGAAAAGAAACCACAAAAAGGATCGATGCCCAGAATATGATATTTAAAGACAACAGGAACATCGCGATAGAGCCGACCAACCAACCAGGCAGAAAATTCAACATATTTTCCCCAATCTTTAATATTTGCCAAACCCTTAACACGGCCTGCCGGTTTGGTCAAAGAATTAGTGCAAACGGTTTTCATGGTGATATTTCTGTTCTTATTGTATAA
>CAYMYR010000053.1:0-6627 GCA_964394715.1 uncultured Smithella sp. | reverse complement strand
CAGAAAATACCCGGAAAAGTGATGCTGATCGGGATTGCAGGAGTCGTGATTTTCATGTTGATTCTCGCGACGTATTTCGGTGTGGATGCGGGTGATCGCGGCGTTGTCTTGCGCTTTGGTGAGGTCAACCGCGTGGTTGATCCGGGGCCTCATTTCAAGATTCCGCTGGCGGAAGAAGTCGTATATATGTCTGTGCGCGTCCAGAAAACCACTACCAAAACAGAAGCAGCCAGCCGGGATTTACAGGTCGTTCAGACCACGATGGTTCTTAACTATAACCTTGAACCGTCGAAAGCAGGCTCCATGTATTCAAACATCGGTCTGAATTACAATGAACGGGTGATTGATCCGGCTGTGAAAGAGAGTTTCAAAGCGGCGGCAGCCCGGTACACAGCGGAAGAATTGATTTCAAAAAGAGAAACGCTGAAAACCGAAGTTCGCAATTACCTGAGAGACCGGCTGCATGTATTTGGTGTTGTCGTTGTGGAACTTTCCATTACGGATTTTGAATTTTCTCAGGAATTCAACAAAGCCATCGAATCAAAGCAGACTGCGGAGCAGAATGCACTGCGCGCCAAACGTGACCTCGAAAGAATCAAGGTCGAAGCTGAGCAGAAAATCGCGTCCGCAAGGGCCGAGGCAGAAGCGCTGCGTCTGCAACGCCAGGTCATTTCACCGGAGCTTGTCCAGCTTCGTCAAATCGAGGCACAGATCAAAGCCATTGAGAAATGGGACGGAAAACTGCCTAACGTAACAGGCGGCACGGTGCCATTTATTCAGGTGGAGAAAGAAAAGTAGCTTGATTGATGAAAGAGGCTTACGGGTCAATTCTATCTTGTTAAAATCCACTTGACTTTTATTTGTAAATAGTTAACCATCTGGTTAAACTTTTTGGTTGAACCAGATGGTTAGTGCGGTATTGTCGTTACGGGCTTTGATCCCGGCGATAAATTCCTGCCGGCAAATATTTGACGGCTGTTGCAGGGAACGGTTTTATGGCAAATGCTTTGTTTCGGAGAAGGGGCCATGGATCAAAGAAAACAGAAACCGGTATTCATTAAAAAGCAAATGGATTTCAGGGCGCCGGGAAAGACGGCCGGGAAGATTCTTGTTGCGGCAAGAAAGGTGTTTGCCGAAAACGGCTATAATGGCACCCATGTGGACGAAATTGCTGCGCAGGCTGGTGTGAACAAAGCTACACTTTACTACCAGATCGGCGACAAGGACACGCTTTACGCCAATGTCATCCATCAGGTTCTGGGCAACGTTGCACAAGACATCGCTGATTCTGTGGCGAAAGCCGATCATCCTGAAGATAAACTGAAAATATACGTAAACTGTATTGCCTCAGCTGTAGACGAAAATCCTGAACTTCCACCGATTATGATGCGAGAGATGGCTTCAGGCGGTGCGCATTTGCCCCGTGTTGTTGCTGAAGATATGGCGTCGGTTGTGACAATTCTGCTGGGTATTCTGGAAGACGGGACCCGGAAGGGAATATTTGCAGAGACCGCGCCGTTTCTGATTCATATGATGATCATGGGGACGATTCTTTTTTACAAAAAGGGCGCCCCCATCAAAGAGAAACAACGGTGGCTGTCTGCCGCGCTCAAATCCCGTGACAAAAAACTGAAGGGAAGTCTTGGGGACGAAGTGGGGCGGCTTGTCCTGAAAGCGATAAAAAAATGACGGTGATGTCCCTTTAAAATGGTTGTTCCGAACGGGAACGCATTTTAAAGCGTTATTGAACGGAAGAATTTAGTCTGGAGTGAAGCCGGTGAAAAAGAAAATCATTATTGGCGTTTTTGTGTTGCTTTTTGTCAGTGTGGGGCTGCTTGTTTACATTGGCCAGAACAGCAAGAAGACCGGGGAATTATTCTATTCGGGTACAATTGAAGCGACGCAGGCCAGATTGTCTTTTCAGGTTCCGGGACGGATTTCAACGGTGAACGTTGAGGAAGGTCAGAGTGTTAAAAAAGGCCAGATGATCGCAGAGCTTGACAGGTCGGAATTTGAGGCTCGTTATGAACAGGCAAAAGCCAATCTGGATCGAGCACAAAAAGCGAAACAGCAGCTGGAAACGGCCCTTGAAATCAGCAAGAAAACCCTGCCTGCGGAAGTTTCCCGCGCGGAGGCTGCTCTGAAGAGCACCAGAGATTCCATGGCGGATGCCGCAAAAAATTACCGGCGCTTTGAGGAATTGTTCCGTAAAGAGGTGGTTTCGGAAAAGGAACGCGACACTCTGAAGCTGCAATATGATGTCGCGAAATCACGGGTTGCGGAAAGCGAATCGCTTCTCAGGCTGGCCAGGGGAAACCTTGACAGGATTGACGCAGCCAGGGGTGACATTGCCACAGCATCGGCTCAGATTGATGTGGCCAGGGCATCTCTTGACCAGGCCGCTGTCCAGTTGGGGTATACGAGTCTGAAATCCCCGCTCGACGGCGTGGTGACCAGCCGCAATATCGAACCGGGGGAAACCGTCAATGTCGGGAGGGAAGTGATCACGATCTCCGATCTTCATCGGGTGGATCTGAAAATATTTGTGGAAGAAACCACGATCGGCAAAGTGAAGCCCGGGCAAAAAGTTGAAGTGAGAGTCGATACATTTCCGGGCAAGGTGTATCATGGAACGGTCTCCTTTGTATCACCGGAAGGGGAGTTCACACCCAAAGTCATCCAGACGCAAAAAGAAAGAGTCAAGCTGGTTTACCTTATAAAAGTGTCCATCCCCAATCCGGATTATGATCTCAAGGCAGGCATGCCTGCGGATGCACGCATACGGCAGTAGCAGGAGGCGCAATGGTTGACTCGTCCGGAAGCCGGCAGCCGCTGGTGGAAGTCAGGAACCTTTCACACGCTTTCAAACTCGTTGAAGCGGTCCGCGATATTTCATTTTGCGTGCCGGGCAAAAGCATTTTCGGGCTGGTTGGATCCGATGGGGCCGGAAAATCCACCGTTCTTCGTCTGATTGCCGGGATGATGAAGCCGTCAAATGGCGAAATTATGATAGACGGTTTGTCCTCCGTTTCCGCAAGGCAGAAAATCAAGCACCTCATTGGCTACATGCCCCAGCGATTTGGCCTTTACAAGGATCTGACCGTGGAAGAAAACCTGAACTTTTTTATGGATGTTTTCGGCATTCCTCGTTCCGACAGGAAACATCGCATGGAAAAGTACCTTGGTTTTTCCAATCTTCTGCCTTTTACGGATAGGTTGGCGGGCGATCTTTCCGGCGGCATGAAACAGAAACTGGGGCTGGCCTGTGTTCTGGTTCATGAACCGCGGCTGCTGATTCTGGATGAACCGACCAATGGCGTTGACCCTGTCTCCCGGCGTGAGTTCTGGGATATTCTGGACAGCATGAAACAGGAGGGGATGACGCTCATTGTTTCAACCGCCTATCTGGACGAAGGCGAAAAATGCGATCGTCTGGCTTTGATGCACTCCGGTATTATTCTGGAAGAAAACTCACCCGACGCGATGCGGGGAATTCACCCGACGCTTGAGGCAGCCATCATTGCGCGGATCACCGACGTGGACAAGGAGCTTGTTGATGACTCTTTCTCCCACTGAATCCATTTCGGTTTCTCAACTGGAAAAAAAATTCGGCAGATTTGTCGCGGTCAATAAAATCACATTTTCCGTCAAAAAAGGCGAAATCTTTGGTTTTTTGGGTTCAAACGGTTCCGGAAAATCCACCACCATTCGCATGCTGTGCGGCATTATTACCCCAACATCCGGCAACGGCATAGTTGCCGGCTACGATATGATCCGGCAGCCTGAAGAAATCAAGCAGGCCATCGGCTATATGTCGCAGAAATTTTCCTTGTATGAAGACCTGACGCCATACGAAAATGTACGTTTCTATCTCGGGGTCTACAGTGTTCCGCAAAATCAATGGCCCGAACGCATCGACTGGATATTGAATATGACGCGCCTTCAGGATGTTCGCCATCGCCTCACGCGGGAGTTGCCGCCGGGTTGGCGTCAGCGGCTGGCGCTGGGCTGTGCGCTCCTGCATCGGCCGCAGATTCTTTTTCTGGACGAACCCACATCCGGCGTTGATCCAATCACGAGACAGCACTTCTGGAATTTTATCAGGCGCCTCGCAGCAGACGGCGTTACGGTTTTTGTTACCACGCATTACATGGACGAAGCCCTTTTTTGCGAACGCATTGTCATGATCAATGCAGGAAGCATTGTGGCTTCAGGTTCTCCTTCAGAAATTATCGCCGGGGCCTGCCCGGATAAGCCTGATGCGGATTTGAATGATGCTTTTGTATCGCTGATGAAAAGGATGCCGGATTGAATCCCTTACGATTGAAAGCCATTGTCCAGAAAGAGTTTTACCACCTGATCCGGGATTACCGCAGTCTGTATCTGGCGTTTGCCATTCCACTGATTCTGATAATCCTTTTCGGTTATGCGCTGAGTCTGGATGTCGATCATATCAAAACGGTTGTGATTGACAATGACAAAACATGGCAAAGCCGTGATTTCACCAGGAAGTTGGATGCCTCTCCCTACTTTGACGTGGTGGCAAGTCTCGATTCATCAAGGCAGGTTGCAGAATATATTGACCATGACAGGGCTTCTGTGGCCATTCATATCCCCCCCAATTTCATGAAAAACATGAGAGCGGACCGGGAGGCGCAGATGCAGATTATCATTGACGGCAGCGATCCGATCTTCGCCGGGGCCGTGCGGGGGTACATGACGGCTTTCACTGAATTATATAATTCGAAACTGCTCCTTACTTTTCTCAACCGCCAGGGTCAGGCAGCCATCAAAACACCTGTTGAAGGACGGATCCGTGTCTGGTTCAACGAAGATCTGGAAAGCCGCAATTTTATCATTCCGGGGATCATCGCTATTATTATCATGATTGTCGGTGCCATGCTGACATCCCTGGTGATCGCGAGGGAATACGAAGATGGCACAATGGAGACAATTAAATCTTTGCCGATTCATGCCGGTGAATTTCTCCTTGGCAAATCCATCCCGTATTTTTTCATCGGTTTGTCTGATGTGCTGATTGCCATGCTTCTGGGACAGCTTCTTTTCGGGATTGTCCTCAAGGGGAATTTCTGGCTGATGCTTATTGCTACATCCTTGTATCTGCTATGCGCGCTGTCTCTGGGGTTGTTTATTTCGTCCGTTACCAAATCGCAGTTGATGGCCAATCAAGCCGCCATTATGCTTACCTATCTGCCTTCTTTGCTTTTGTCTAATTTTGTTTTTCCGATCATCAATATGCCGCAGGTGCTGCAATGGGTAACATATGTTGTGCCCGCAAGATACTATATTGACATCCTGGTCGGGCTTTATCTGCGCGATACCGGTCTTGCCTATCTGGGGCCGAACATGATTGTGATGGGCGTTATGTGTATTGTTATGACCGGACTGAATTACGTTTTGTTGAAAAGGGAAGGTTTATGAACCGGTCCAGGATCAGGGAATTGGTGCGCAAGGAATTCATTCAGCTGCTGCGCGATAAGCGCAACCGTGTGGTTCTCTTCGCAGCGCCCATCATTATGATGCTGGTTTTCGGATATGTCGTTAATTATGATATCCGGACGATCCGTGTGGCCGTTGTTGATTATTCACGCACGCTGGAGAGCCGGAAATTCACGGATGCTTTTGAAGGCGGCCGCATCTTTTCAATCACCCATTTCCTGAATGATGAAAGGAAGCTTGAAGACCTGCTGCTTCGGGGACGCGTGGATATGGGGATGAAAATCCCACAAGACTTTGCGCCTGTCATCCGCAGGGGACAGACGGCCCCCATTCAGATTGTTGCTGATGGTTCCATGAGCAACATGGCAATGCTGCGCATGGCCTATACGACGTCTGTGCTGGATCAATTCAACCGGGGAATGCTCCGGGAACTTTATCCTCAGCAGATGAAATACGGCAGAATCGATATGCGTATTCGCACATGGTATAATCCGAACCTGGAAAGCCAACACTTCTTTGTCCCCGGGATTGTGGCGTTTGTCGTTATGTTGATCTCCCTGCTTCTTACTTCCATTGCCATTATTCGTGAAAAAGAAGCAGGCACGATGGAGCAGATTATCGTCACTCCCTTGAAATCTTACGAATTCATTTTAGGGAAAACGATTCCCTACATCATCATTTCGCTGCTCCAGCTCACGGTGGTCATTGTTGCCGCCATTTATTGGTTTGAAATACCTTTGGTGGGCAGCATCCCACTCCTGTTTTTTGCCGCCTGTCTGTTTTTGTTAAGCACTCTCGGCATCGGTCTGTTTATCTCTACGATTTCCAAAACACAGCAGCAGGCCATGATGACGACGTTCTTTTTTATGCTGCCTTTTTTCATGCTCAGCGGATTTGTTTTTCCCATCGCCAATATGCCTCAAGTCGTTCAATGGCTCACCTATCTGAACCCGCTCAGATATTTCCTGGTGATCGTGAGGGGTGTTTTTCTCAAGGGTGTCGGGCTGGATGTTCTTTGGCCCCAGTATATTTTCCTCGCTATTCTGGGAGGGATTGTCTTTTCGGGTGCAATTGCCCGCTTCAAAAAACGTCTGGATTAGTGTAAAGACAGCCTAAAGGCAAAAGGCCAAAGGCAAGGAGCAAGGCTACAAGGGGACAGGCTAAGGA
>CAYMYR010000052.1:0-17944 GCA_964394715.1 uncultured Smithella sp. | reverse complement strand
CTGGCGGCTTTCGGGGAATTGATTGACAAGGTGGCCACAGAAGAGGGCACGGTGCTGTATTCACTGAACAAAGACAACGCGAATCCCAATGTCCTGGTTGTTGTTGAACAATACAAAGACAAGGCTGCCCTGGACGCCCATTCGTCTTCTGTGCACTTCAAGACATTTTTTGCCGCTGCTGCCGCTTTCATTGGCGGAAAACCGGAGATGTCTGTCATGGAACAAATCAGGAGCATCTGATCTACCTCCGCCTTTTTTCAGGCGCAAGGGAAATCAATTCATCAGGTAATTTTATCACCTTTGCGCGCGGCGAGGAGCTTTTCCTGAAATGCCTTGACCTGCCTTGAGCCTTCTTCAGGCGACCAGGGAGCAAAAACAAGAGAGCTTGATGGGTCGTATGGTCCCTGCTTGACTTCGAAAAAAACGGAGGCTTCAGCCATCGGGAGCCAAGTATGGCATTGATCGGCCGGAATTTCCAGGCCGACGATACCGGTGTCCGGTCCAATGGAAACCCTTTCAGTTACCGTACCTTCGTCATCAAAAAGAATAACATCGAAAAGACCGCGGATCACAAGGGCAAATTCGCTTTTCCCAAGGTGCCGGTGCGGTCGAAAATAGGAAGAGAGGCCTGCCGCGATAAATAAACGCTGAACGGGATCAGATAAAGATTCATGAATATTATAATTGGTTCTGAACCGCTGTGATTCGCCGGCTTTGACGATCAACTCATCTATCATTCGGGAAGTTACAAGTTTCATGATTTCCTGCTCCATAAAATCTGACTGTAAATCAACATGCTTGTGTTTCTATCAGAAAAAAAATCAATGTCAAAGGCCGTATTTTTTTCCATACTGCGAATTTATGGAAAAAGAATGATTTTATGCTCGGCAAATAATTTTGATTGCTTGCAAAAGGCCAAAAATTCTGTTAATTTAATGGTATATTATGCAAACCAGTTGAAAGCTAACCAGAATAAAGGGAGGGACTTATGAGAAAACGCAACAGTTTCATCTTTATTACAGCAATGATTTTAGCGATAACATGGACGACAATTGCCGGGGCGTCAGAAATTGTGATCGGTTTTACCGGTCCATTGAGCGGTCCCGCCGCTGAATATGGTCAGGATTGCGTGACCGGCGTTGATCTGGCCATTCGGGATATCAATGGATCAGGCGGTATCACGGTAGGGGGGAAAAATTATACTTTCCGACTGGAAAAAATGGATGATCGTGTCGATCCAACATTGGCAACCAACAATGCCCGCAAGCTGCGCAATGAACTCAAGGCGATAGCGATATTTAACCCAAATGCCCAAACCATGACGAAACTGATGGCCATCAACTGGGAAAAGGGAAATGAATTTATCATCATGGGATTTACCAGCATTCCGCAACTGGCCCAGTTGGGGAACAATTATCTGATCACCATGGCCGCTCCCTTTACCATGTATGCAAAAGTATATGCCGATATCGCCTGGCAAAATCGCTGGAAAAAGGCGGCCATGCTCGTGACCGCTAACATCTACGGTGACACATGGCGCAAGTCTTTCGAAAATGAGTGGCTCAAAAAGGGCGGGGTTATTACCTATAGCGCTGGGACGGATTATTACAAAAGGACGGATTTTGCAGGTCCCTTGGCCAAGGCCCTGGCCACCAATCCCGACTGCATGCTGATTGGTGGCCCCACAGCCACGACGACGCTGATTATTGAGCAGGCGCGTGCTCAGGGGTACGAAGGCGGATTCGTCCTGATCGATCAGGCCAAACTTGATGCCATCCATCCGGCGATGCGTAAACCTCTTTTACTGGAAGGTTCTATTGGTCTTGCATTCATTAAGGATGTCAACTATCCTGCGAAACCGGCGTTTGCAGAGAATTACAAAGCAACCTTTAAAAGGCCCGTTTCATGGGAGAGCATCGCTCATTACGCGAGCATGCAGGCCCTGGCAAGGGCGATAGCCGCCTCCGGAACACCGGACAATGTGAAGGCGATTCGCGCCGCTTTCCCCGCCGCGTTTCCGATGCTGGGAGATAAATATCCCATGGAGATGTTCGGCATTCAATCCAATGGCACATTGCTTTATCCTGTTCTTGTCCAGAGCATGAAATACGGAAAAATTACGCCGCCAAAAGTGTATATCTGGTGGGCCAAGACACAACAAGAGTATGATGCGATCATGAAAATTTCAAAAGCCGGCTTCCCTCAAATCTGGCTGCCAATGGCGAACTGAAAAAAGTTTGCAGCTTATGAAAAACCCGCGTGTCATTCAAAGACATGCGGGTTTTTTTGTCTTCTTAACATTGTCACGGATTGCGTATGGAATGGATCGATTTGAAAAGGGAAATTAACTCGCCATGCAGATGCGGGATCGTCGCGACATTCCTGTATTTTAAAGCAGGTAAACGCATCTGGTGTATCTATAAATGGTTTGACATCCAGTGTCTCATCTTCTACACTTTTACAATGAAATGAGAATTATTCCAGATAGACCACAAAGACGATGAGGACATCATCATGTTCAAGACAAGAATGACGCAAATGTTTGGCATTGAGCATCCCATCATGCTTGCGGGAATGAACTGGATTACGGAACCTGGGCTGGTTTCAGCCGTCTGCAATGCAGGAGGCCTCGGCATTCTTGCCATCGCGCGCTGCAATCCGAAAGAAACCCGAGAAAACATCCGGCAGATCCGTAAAATGACGGACAAGCCGTTTGGCGTCAATCAGATCCTTGTGGGCCCGGGTGCCAGAGAAAATATCGCGGTTGCCATTGAAGAAAAAGTTCCCATTATTAATTATTCCCTGGGTAAACCCTGGTTTGTCGACGATGTTCATGCCTACGGCGGCAAGGTTGTGGGCACGGTCGCGATTGCAAGGCACGCAGCGAAAGCAGTGCAGCTGGGCTGCGATGCACTGGTGATCACGGGGCATGAAGCGGCGGCTCACGGTGCGGCGGCGACATCCATGGTGCTGATTCCCATCGTCGCCTCGATGGTGGATGTGCCTTTGATTGCCGCGGGCGGCTTTTACGACGGCCGGGGGCTTGCCGCAGCGCTTGCTCTGGGTGCGGACGGCATCTCCATGGGCAGCCGTTTCATGGTTGTGAAGGAAAGCATCGTACATGACAACTTTAAAAAATTATGCATGGATGCGACGGAACAGGACACGCTTTACGACAATGTATTTGACGGTATGGATGGCCGCGTGCTGAAAACGAAGGAAGCCGAAGCCATGATGAAACGGGGCTTCCCGCTGGTGGGGGCCATAAAGGGCGCGCTTTTGGTCAAACGCCTGATGAATTTGTCCTTTGCCAGATTTTTGGGAGTCAGCCTGGAAATGCTCAGAGCCGAAGAAGGCCATCCTCTCCTGGTGCTTGCCCGTCAGGCGGTTGGCAACATGAAACATCTCAAGGCACTGAATGAAGGCGACGTGGACGGAGGCATTCTTTTTGCCGGCCAATGCTGTGGAGGCATACAGGACAACCCGACGACCAAAGAGCTGATCGATCGTGTTATTGGCGAAGCGGAAGCGGCTTTGGCGAGATTAAACAGTTACCGGGTATAAGCAAAGATCGACCGGACGTTAACGCTGGAGTAAAAAAATGCAGTTAATTCTTGTTCGTCATGGTGAAACGCCCTGGAATAAGGAAGGACGAATTCAGGGAACCAGTGACATTGAGCTTTCAGACACGGGCATTGAGCAGGCCAGAAAACTGGCCCTATCCCTGAAAGACTCAAAAATTGAAGCCATTCACGCCAGCCCCCTGAAACGGGCATATCGGACTGCAGAAATCATCAACAGTTTCCATGGCAGAAATATAGAAGTACACCCTGAGTTAATGGAGATGGATCAGGGAGACTTTGAAGGGTTGTCCTTTCAGGAATTGTTGGCGTGCGAAAAAGAATTCATTCACCGGTGGATTGCCGATCCGGCCTCTGTAAAAATGCCGCGTGGGGAATCGCTTGCCGAATTGCAGGATCGCGTCTGGCCGACGGTGGAAAAAATCATCGCCGGGGGGCGTAATGCACTGATCGTTGCGCATAATTTTATCATTGCCGCGGTTCTGTGCCGGATCAGGGACATCAGCCTGTCTGAATTCCGTAGCACCTGTGTGGATACCGCGTCCAGAACAGTTATCCGGTTCCGGGACGGCCGGGCAAACATTGAAGTCATGAATGACCGCAGTCATTTGACAGCACCCGATCTTTAAATCCATGAGAGATGCTTTATGAAAAAAACGTCAACGATCATAAAGCCGGAAGATCTTGACCGTGTCAGGCTCAAAGCCATCCATAATGATCTTTTCCCCGTTTATGACGGGGTCCTGCGGTCGCTGCATCAGCGGGTGCTGTCGGTTTTAAGAGCAAACGGCTGTTTCCCGACGGTCAAATACCGCATCAAGCGTTTTGATGCCTATTTTGATAAACTGGTTAAAATATCCCGCCAGTACCGGGGAAGCAGTGCACCCGTGATCTCGGACATCCTGGGCTTAAGGATCATCTGTCCCTTCCTGGAAGATCTGGAAATGGTTGAAAGGCTGGTCAAGGATCACTTCCTTGTTGTTGAAAGGGAACGTAAAGGATCCCGTCGTGCGCTGGGTGAATTTGGTTACGAATCCGTTCATTTTCTGATCAAAATCGATCCGGTTGCCAAGAAGAAGGAACTGCCTTTTACCGCGAATGTCTGTGAAGTGCAGCTACGGACGATTCTGCAGGATGCCTGGGCCGAGGTCGAGCATGAGCTCATTTACAAATCGGATATCAGTCTGCCGAATGAGTCGATCAAACGCAAGCTGGCATCCCTCAACGCCACACTGACCCTGTCTGATTTGATCTTTCAGGAAATCCGCGATTACCAGAAGGAAATCCGTGAACGAAACCGTCAGCGCCGCCGGAGCCTGGAAACCAAACTGGCTGATGCACCGGGTATTCAGGAGGATTTGAGCGTTTTACAGGAAAATGACAGGCAACCTGTTCCCAGCATTGACCTGGCTTCTGTCATGGGAGAAACGAATCTGGAGAAAGCCCTGCTGGCCGCGCTTACCGCACATAGCAGCGGCCATCTGGAAAATGCCGTTGATATTTATACGTCGATTCTTCGCCTGAAAATCAAGGATTCAGTACGATCCCTTGTATACAATCACCGGGGCATGGCCTATTTTGGACTGTCTGATTATCCGCAGGCGATTCGCGATTTTTCCAGATCCATCGCCTATAATCCTGAAAATGTCCGTTGTTACAATAACCGGGCGCTGACCTTCCGGGTCCTGAAGCGATATGACCGGTCCCTCGAAGACTACGACCGTTCGATCAACCTCAATCCCTGTCTGTTAGATGGATTCTGGGGACGGGCCCAGACGCTTTATGAAATGAAGCTTTACACACAGGCATTGTCCGATTGCGAAAAAGCCCTAAGCATTCAAAATGACTTTGTCCCTGCCCAGTCCCTCGTCAAACGCCTCAACAAATTGATTTTCTGATGAGGGTCACGCCGCCCGAATGGAAATCAAGCTTTTCTTTCTATGAAAACAATTTGCCGGGATTAAACAGGCAATCCGGATCCAGCAGCTCTTTTATCCGCTTCATCAGGATGAGGCTCTCGCCATGTTCCTGATTCATAAACGGGATTTTGCCTATGCCGATGCCGTGCTCGCCGGTGCAGGTTCCCTCAAATTCCAGTGCCTTTGCCACAATGTTGAGACTTGCTTCCTCCACTCGTTTCCATCGTTTCGGATCCAGCGGATCATCCATGACATGAACGTGAAGGTTGCCGTCGCCGGCATGACCGAAAAGATAAGCTTTTAAGTCACGAACCTCGTTTTTGCTGTAGGCGACCATTTCAGAGTAGCGGGACAGGGGCACGGCCACATCCATAATCAGGGGGGAAAGGCCGATGTGGCATCGTTTGATGGATTCGTAAGTCTGATGGCGGATTTCCCACAATCTTGCCCTTTCTTCGGACCCGATTCCCTTGTCGATGGTAAGGGAATGATTGCCATGGCAGATTTCTTCCACGAAAGTCATTTCTTCCCTGAGTCCCGGCTCGCTGAAACCGGAAAATTCCATCAGCAGCGTCGGATGTTCTTCCAGGGTCAATCCCCGGTCCTGATTGAGCGCGTGGACGACATTGGCATCCAGAAACTCCATCGCCGCGGGGGCGAGTCCTGAACGCATGATATGATAAACCGTTTTCGTCGCATCAAGGATGGTCGGAAAGGTTGCCCGCACGGCCATGAAGTTGGCCGGCAGCCCCACCAGTTTGAGGGTTGCTTCTGTGACAATGCAAAGCGTGCCTTCCGATCCGGTAAAAAACGCCGGAAGATTGTATCCCGATGAAGATTTCCGCGCCCGGCTTCCGGTCCTGATCACGGTCCCTCCAGGCAGAACAGCTGTCAGCCGCATGACGTAGTCTTTTGTGGCGCCGTATCGGACAGACCGGATGCCGCTGGCATTGTTTCCGATCATACCGCCAATGGTCGCGGCGGCTCCCGGATCCGGTGGGAAAAAAAGACCTTCACAGGCAAGTGCCCTGTTGAGTTCCTTGTAAATGACTCCGGCCTGAACGTCTGCCTGGAAGTCTTCGGCGCGGATGGCGAGGATCTGATTCATTTCGCCAAAATCGATGACCATCCCGCCCCGCACCGGAATAGGATTGCCTTCCAGGCTGGTGCCCGCTCCCCACGCGGTAACAGGAATTTGGTTCCGGCAAGCCCATTGGACAAGGAGACTGACTTCTTCCGTAGTACGCGGCCACACGACAACATCCGGTAGAGATGCCGTGTGAAACGATTCATCATGGGAATGCAGGGCGAGAACAGACTCCCCTGCGGAAACCCTTCGGTCGTCAAGGATGCCTTTCAGTTCGCTTAAATCTATTCTTTTATTCATGGCGTGATATTCCGGACTGCTTTGCCTCGGTCTCCTGCTGTGCTTCGCGTTCAAAATCTCCGCCGTGGTTTTTACGGGCCAGATAGGTTTTTACCACATCGCCGTAGCGGGTCAGAAACGTGTTGATAATTGCATCGTAAGGCAGATCGGCAAAGGATCCGTGATCTTTAACGTATTCCATGTGGCGGCGTCCTTCCAGGTCATAGGAATGAAAAACTGCATCGTTAACCCCGTCGAAGTCCAGCGGCTTTACCTTGAACTTTTTGCACAGAGACAGATTGAATGTCGGAGTGACCTTGATCCATCGGCCATCGAGCCAGACATCGTTGTAGCCATGATAATAAAAGGTATCCGTCCTCATCATTTTTCTGAGCCGCTCCGTTGTGAGGTGATTGCGGACATCGGCAAAATGGAGTTTACAGGGAATTTGCTCTGCGCGCATAACCGCGGCAAGAACAACCGCCTTGGCAACGCAGTAACCATAGCCCTGCCGCAGGATGGTGCTGGCCTTGAAAGCGTTTCTGGATGCTTCAATCCGGTATGGATCATAATAGATTTCATCCCGAACGGCATAGTAAAGCCGGATGGCTTTTTCCCGGGGGGCTGTCGCATTGTTAACGGCTTTTTGTGCAAAAGCTCGAACCACCGGCGTGTCAGTGTCGATAAATTCTGTTGGTTTTAAATATTCTTCGTGCATGGTTCCCTTTCAGGGTTTGATCATGACCTTGATCGCAGACGGATCTCCATCCTGGGTCCGAAAAGCTTCCGCCGCTTCGTCCAGTGAGAAGCGATGCGTGATCATATTTTGTGTTTTGACTTTACCCTCTTTGAGCAATTGAATGGCTGCCGGGAAGTTTCCCCCCAGACAGCCGGTCAGAGTCAGGTTTTTGCTGATCACGGAGAGGGGCTGCCAGGTAAGCGGTTCTTCATAGACGCCCACCAGCATGATCTTTCCGCCGCCGCGCGCAACGGCCACACTTTGGTCAAAAGTTTCCTGGGTGCCTGCGCATTCAAAGACCGTGTTTGCACCGAGGTTTCCCGATGCTTCCATGATGACCTTAACCGTATCTTCCCGGGCTGCATCGATCACCATGTCCGCACCGCATTTTTCAGCCGCAGCCAGGCGAGACGGTCTTCGACCGGCTGCCAGAATTTGTTTTACGCCGGCCGCTTTGAGCACCTGGACGGCGTAAAGCCCGATGACACCTAACCCGATAACGGCGACGATCTCATTTTCTTTGGGCTGGCTGCGGTTGACGGAAAAATAAGAAATCGACAGGGGCTCTACCGATGCCGCATCTTCGTATGTCAATTCTTGGGGAATCGGGAAAATGCTGCGGCCGGGAGCGGCGAAGGGCACATGAACATACTCAGCCATTGCACCGGGAAAGTGATACCCGAGTAGGGCCATGTCTGAACATCGGTGCTTTTTGCCTTCACGGCACCAGTAACATTTTTCGCACGGAGAAAAGCCGACGGCTGTGCAGCGTGTTCCTGTCGGAATATCCTTCACAGCTGCTCCAACTTCCACAATGTCTCCGCTGAATTCATGTCCGAAGATTGTTCCGTCGTGTCCGTCATGTCTGTAATAGTGCAGATCGGATCCGCATACTCCGCATGAGTTGACTTTGATGATTACCCCATGCGGAGTGCAAACAGGATCGGGTACGGTTTCGGTTCGAATGTCTTTTGCCCCATGCATGACTGCAGCTTTCATGGTTTTCCTCCAGAGAGTTATAATGATTATCTTTATTTCAAAGATTACAACCCCTGTCAATATCTTCAATCATTGATGTGGTTGGATTTGGTTGAACGAAAACTCCAATGACGAAATAATTTCTTAATGATTGCAAGTATGTTTATCAGATTATAAATGGTTGTGCATTCCATGCCGGCAGATGAGATGGTTTTGAAAGGCTGTTACTTCGAGGCCAGGGACATCGGGACCTCGGAATAGAACTGGTAATTATTTTTGCCTCGTTCTTTGGCAAAATACATGGCCTGGTCGGCTGTCTTCATCAGGATTGGCTCTTCTTCACCGTCCTTCGGGTACATGCTGATACCAATACTTGCTGTCACACGATATTCTTTACCCACGAGGGACAACGGCTGCATGGTGGCGGAAAGAATCTTCCGGGCTACGGTGGCAAGCTGACCCGGATTCTCGATCTCTTCAATCAGGATAACAAACTCATCTCCCCCGAGCCGGGCAACTACATCTGTAGACCGCAGCTTCTGTTTGAAACGCCGGGCGATCGTCTGTAAAAGCAGGTCGCCCGCGTCATGTCCGAGGGTGTCGTTGATGTTTTTAAAGCCGTCCAAGTCGATAAATAGCACAGCCAGCTGGCGCTGGTGACGTTTTGCAGACCGGATAGCGTGATTCAGCAGCTGGCCGAACATTGTGCGGTTGGGGAGGTCGGTCAGGGTGTCGTGGGTGGCCATGTGCCGGATCTGTTCTTCACTGCGCTTGCGCTCGGTGATATCGCGTGCAATTCCACGAAAACCGATTGCTTCTCCTTTTGCATTTTTTACAAGAGATACAGAAATTTCGTTAAATGATTTTGTCCCGTCCTTTCTGATGAGTTCCAATGCGTGTGCTTTGACGGGAATTCCTGTTCTGTATAGTTCGGTAAATACTTCAAAAAGTTTTCTCCCGGTTTCTTTGTCGGTATACTGCTTGTAGTTTAAACCCATCAACTCCTCTTTGCTGTAGCCGTAAGTCTGGCACGCTGCTTCATTGAAATGAACAAAGTTGCCGGCCAAATCGATTTCAAAATAGCCGTCGTGCATTTGCTCGATGATGCTTCTGTGTCTTTCTTCGCTCTGGCGCAGCGATTCTTCCATCTGCTTGCGTTCAGTGACATTACGTAGGACTCCACGGAATCCTACAGGATTGCCCGCTGAATCTTTTCGCAGAGATATTGAAGCAGAAACATATATTTTAATGCCGTCTTTTCTTGTGGTAGGCCAATCGAACCCTTCGGCGGGTTCTCCTGTTAAGAAAACTTTATGAAACGTTTGAAAAACAATTTTTGAGGTCTCTTTGTCTGAGAATTTAGCGTAATTCATGCCGACTAATTCTTCTCTGGAACAGCCGGTCAGCCGGCATAACGAATCGTTGAAGAATGTAAAGTTGCCGGCCAGGTCAACCTCAAAGTAGGATTCACGGATACTTTCCAGAATGTTGCGGTATTTCTCCTCATTCTGGCGTAGTGCTTCTTCCATCCGTTTGCGTTCGGTGACATCACGGAGAACTCCGCTAAATCCCACAGGATTGCCTGCCGAATCTTTTCGCAAAGATATAGAAGCCTCAACATGTCCCGGAGAGCCATCCTTTCTTACAAATCCCCAATCGAAACCTTCTGCGGGTTCTCCGGTTTTGTAGATTCTGTTACATGTCTGAAAGACTTTTTTTGAGGTTTCTTTGTCTGAGAATTGACGGTAATTCATGCCGGCTAATTCCTCTATGGAGTATCCAGTGAGCCGACACAATGAGGTGTTAAAAAAGGTATAGTTACCGGCAAGATCCACTTCAAAGTATGATTCACGGATATTTTCCAGAATGCTTCTGTATTTTTCCTCGCTTAGGCGCAGCGCTTCTTCCGACCGCTTACGTTCAGTAATGTCGCGTGAAATACCCCGGAATCCGACCGGTTCTCCCTGCAGATTCTTTACAAGAGACACGGATATGGTCATGAAGGCTTTTGCTTTGTCTTTTCGGATAAACTCAATATCGAGAGCTTTATTCGGTTTCCCGGTTCTATAGCATTCATTAAAGACCTGAAATAATTTTTCACTGTTCTGTTTGTCCGTATACTGTTTGTATCCCATACCCGTCAGTTCTTTTCGGGTATAGGCAAAAATTCTGCACAGGGCATCGTTAAAAAGAATAAAATGGCCGGCGATGTCCGTTTCAAAGTAACCGTCTTCGATACTCTCCAGAATATTGCGGTATTTTTCTTCGCTCCGGCGCAGCGATTCTTCCATCTGCTTGCGGTCGGTGACATTGCGGAGAACTCCCCGGAATCCGACAGGGTTGCCCGCTGGATCTTTTCGCAGCGATATCGAAGCAGAAACATAAATTTTAACCCCATCCTTTCTTATAGCCGGCCAGTCGAAACCTTCGGCGGGTTCTCCCGTCAGAAAAACTTTATGAAACGTTTGAAAAACAGTTTTTGAAGCATCTTTGTCTGAGAATTTAGCGTAATTCATGCCGACTAATTCTTCTCTGGAACAGCCGGTCAGCCGGCATAATGAATCGTTGAAAAAAGTAAAGTTGCCGGCAAGGTCAACCTCAAAGTAGGATTCACGGATGTTTTCCAGAATGCTTCTGTGTTTTTCTTCACTCTGGCGCAACGCTTCTTCCATCCGCTTGCGTTCAGTGATGTCCCGTCCGACCCCCCGGAATCCTGTGATGTTACCGGATGAATCTTTGTTCGGCACAATAGAAGCTTCAACATGCATGCTTGTTCCGTCTTTTTTAATAATCGTCCATTCGATGTTCTTGACGGGATTTCCCGTTCGGTATACTTCATTAAATGACTGAAAAAGTTTTTTTGCGTTTTCCGCATCCGCCAGTTGCCGGTAATTCATGCCCAGCAATTCCTTTCTGGAATAGCCCCATGTGCGGATGATAGCGTCATTGACAAAGGTGAGGTTGCCGGCAAGGTTCACCTCGTAATAACCTTCTTCAATGCTTTCGAGGATTTCACCCTGCTTGTTCTGAGTTTCCCGAAGGGCAAGTTCTTCCCGTTTGTGATCGGTGATATCCATAAAGCTGCCAAGAACGGCGCGATCCCCGTTAAATTGAATGGGAGCAACCATTTCCAGAAGCCAGAGAATTTCACCATTTTTTTTGATGACCCTGTATTCGTAGTTATCTTTCCGTTTTGCCTTTAAGCATCGGATGGCTTTCTCTTTGACCAGATTTCTGTCTTCGGGATGAACATGAACAAGAGAATTCTGTCCCAGAAGAGTGGATTTTCGGTATCCGCTGAGTTTTTGAAGAAGAGGACTGACAAAGACAAACTTACCCTTCTGGATAATATGAATTCCGATTCCTATATCGGAGATCATATCGTTTGAAAGATGGGAATAATCATTTTTCGGGGAGAGTTGAAGGTCTGCTTTGACTTTTTTCCCAGATTTTACTTCTGCTTTCGGTTTCGCCGGCATAAGTTCTTCTCCTGCTCTTGTGCTGCTGACCCGAATCTGTTTGAAAATGTAAACGGCGGTTATTTTGTAAAAACATACCACAAATGCAATGAAACGGCTATTCAAAATAAATGACTCAATCATCTGAAAATGGTTTCTGTCCTGCTGATAAAATCCTGTTGCAAAGAATAATGGGGTAGGCTATGAAAAATGCATGCGTATTCCATTCCGGATCTTATCCCTGTTGATGATTGTATTAATTACGGCTTGCGGCCAGACACCGCAAACGGACAATTCAGTAAAATCTGAGGACAAGCCGCCTGCCTATGGCGACATTCTGGTTCGCGGTGATATCGGTGATGCCAGCAACCTGATTCCGATTCTTGCGTCCGATTCCCCGTCCCATTCCGTTGCATCCATGGTGTATAACGGTCTGGTCAAATACGACAAAAATATGAATATTGTGGGCGACCTTGCAGAATCCTGGGACATTTCTAAAAACGGCCTGGTGATTACATTTAAGCTGCGCAAAGGCGTGCGATGGCATGACGGAAAGCCGTTTACCGCCGCTGACGTTCTCTATACCTATCAGGTCACCACCGATCCCAAAACGCCGACTGCGTATGCCGGTGATTTCCTGAAAGTCAAGAAAGCGGAAGTCCTGGACGATTATACCTTTCGGGTGACTTACGACAAGCCCTTTGCTCCCGCATTGATCAGTTGGTCTTCGGCAGTTCTGCCGCGTCATTTGCTTGAGGGTAAAGACATTACAAAAAGTCCCCTTTCGCGCCACCCTATCGGTACGGGGCCCTATAAATTCAAGGAATGGGTTGCCGGCCAGAAGATTGTCCTGGTATCCGATGAGGATTATTTTGAAGGACGGCCCTACATTGACGGCCGGATTACACGCATTATTCCTGATACCGCGACGATGTTTCTGGAGCTGCGCGCCCGGAATATCGGCATGATGGGCCTGACTCCACTTCAATACACACGCCAGACCGATAACAATCTGTTCAAAGAGAACTTCAACAAGTATCGTTATCTGGCCTTTGCTTACACGTACCTGGGTTACAATCTGAAGAATCCCCTGTTTATGGATAAGCGGGTCAGGCAGGCTATTTCCTATGCGATTAACAAGGATGAAATTATCAGCGGCGTTTTGCTGGGATTGGGAAAACCTGCTACGGGACCTTATAAACACGGCACCTGGGCACACAATGACAAAGTGAAAATTTACAGTTATGATCCGGACAAAGCACGCGATCTGATGAAACAGGCAGGCTGGTCAGACGTAAACAAAGACGGTATTCTGGAGAAAGACGGCAGACCCTTTGAGTTTGAGATTCTGACCAACCAGGGAAACGAAACCAGGCAGAAATGCGCCGAGATCATTCAGCGCCAGCTCAAGGAAATCGGCATTACAGCGAAGATTCGCATTGTGGAATGGTCGGCGTTTGTGACGGACTTTATCAACAAGCGTAGATTCGATGCCGTGATTTTAGGATGGACGATTCCGCTTGATCCCGATGCCTATGATGTGTGGCATTCGAGCAAAACAGCTCCTGAAGAGCTGAACTTTGTTTCGTACAACAATCCGGAAGCAGACGAGATGCTGGATAAGGGACGCAGTACCTTCAATCAGGGCGACCGCAAGAAATATTACGACCGCTTCCAGGAAATCCTTGCAGAAGATCAGCCGTATACATTTTTATATGTTCCAGATGAACTGATTATCATCTCGAAACGTTTCCGTGGAGTGGAACCCGCCCCCATCGGTATTGGCCACAACATCATCAAGTGGTACGTCCCCAAAGATGAACAGAAATACACAATGACCCGATAAGGACCTCTATACCAAACACCTTTTCTGGGATTTGCCTGCCTCAATTTAAGTGTATTGCGGTTATTATCCACCATTATACTTCTTTTGCATATCGGCATCATTTTCTTGATTTTTTTTTCGGGTTGCATGCTGCCCAGAATATTTCAAAATGGTATCAAAAAAAATCGTAACAGTAATTTTTTTGAAAAAAAGCACTTGACATTAGAACGATCGTTCTATATAAATGAAACCATGAAAAAAACAAGAGACATCAAATCCATTGAGCAAAGTCTGGTTGCGTTTTATCGTAACTCAAAGCGGATGCCCACCTACGCCGAAATGATGGACCTGTTTGAGGTTCGGTCTAAAAGCGTCGTTTCCTACTGGATTGAAAAGCTCATAGAACAGGGTGTTTTGGAAAAAGACAGTCAGGGCCATCTCAAACTATCCGGGATTTCTTTTGGTATTCCGCTGGTCGGCAATGTTGCTGCGGGGCTTCCCGTGTCCGCCGAAGAAAACATGCACGATGTTGTATCAATGGATGAATATCTGGTGAACAAACCGGATTCTTCCTTTTTACTGCGCGTCAACGGTGATTCGATGATCGGTGCAGGCATCATGGAGGGCGACCTGGTGGTGGTTGAGCAGGATCGCCAGCCAAAAAACGGAGACATTGTTCTGGCTGAGGTGGACGGACAGTGGACGATGAAATACTTTCGCAGGCAGGGCGGGGAAGTTATTCTGGAGGCCGCCAATTCGGCTTATCCCATAATCCATCCCCGGGAAGAACTCAAAATAGGCGGTGTGATCACCGCCTCCGTCAGAAAATATCTGATGTAACCTTTATCAAGTAACAGGGAGCGATCGTTATGAATAGTTTAACTCATATAGCCACATTTGGGTTTGATGACAATAAAACTAAATACACATCATTTCATCAGGATTTTGTTTTTAGAACGAGGCGTATGCAGGATTTTACCGGGGATTGCGCTGTCTCGAAAGTTGACAAAATCATCAACGTGGCAGGTACAATAGCGGTTATTTTAGCTGCCTTGTATTTTGTCCCCTTGTCGCTGTCTATTCTGATGGGGTAGAAAAAGCATGAGCACATAGCAGAAGGAGTTTCAAGCTTATTCTGCTGTTACTGTGAAATTCTTAAACAGCCTAACATTCAAAGAGATTTTTAAAGACCGGCCGGATTTAGATTGCCTGATTTTAAGGTATGGATCTGTATATCAGGTTGCGTCGAAGTGATTCAGGTAGCCCCTGTTGGAGGTGCATCAGGTTCAGATCGATATCCGGTCGAATGCGAACAGGTGAAAGAGTTGGAGTTGGAAGTTCAAAAGGGGTGAGCAGTCGTTTCAAGAATCGCTTCAGAAGAATCAGGTCATTTTCAAAGTCAGTGAACAACAGGGGGCTACCTCATATATTTTAAAAATGGTGATCCTGTTTGGATCATTTGCCATATATAAATTGCAATGAGCGTACCATAATGAGAATATTCAGTAAAAATACGCCAATAACATGTTAAATATTTGAATATATTATGTATTATTTATGATCGTTCATCAGGATTTTGCTGGGTTTTTGCGATTATTACGCCAATTGTTGTTTGATCTACAAAATATGCAGATTGTGTAATAGGAGAATAGAAATGTTTTATTGCGATGAGATAGAGACGTCCTTCTAGAGATATTATCAATAAATATAGCTATTTATTATATTGTTAGCGTGGAATTTGGGGCTGTTCTCCAATTTCCAGGATTTTATCAACATTGAAAATGCGTTTTTCACCCCGGTTAAGACAAAAAGCCTCCAGTCCCGTGTAAGGATACCCTTTGTATTCCATTTCACCCATGAACAAAGGGCGCACGATCCGGCGCGATTTTTCATCCTGTCCTTTAAGGTAAAGGATTTCAATATTTTTCTTTTCACGGATCGCAGTTTCGATCATTTGCATTTTTTCTTCACGGCTTAGAGATTTGGCAGCCTGGGTGTATTGAATACCTGTGAGAAATTTGACTATCTGCCAGTCCATTAAAATGTGATTTTTCTTAAGTGATTGCTTGAGAATTATCCCGTTGAGAGTTGTGCATCTGGACAGAGCTACGTACATTTGGCCGTGGGCAAAAGTTCCACGTCCTATATCGATCACTACGTTTTCAAAGGTTTTTCCCTGGCTTTTATGAATCGTTACGGCAAAAGCCAGGCGAACCGGATACTGGGTGAATGATCCCACTTCTTCAGAGCGCAATTCCTCATTTTTTAGAAAAAAACGATATATTTTCCATGTATACGGAGAAATACGAGCTGTGTCGCCATTGTCCAAATCAGCCACAATTATATCCTCGCCATCGTCATTTTGTTCAAATTTTCTGATTTTTCCGATGGTGCCGTTGATCCATTGCCCGAGTGAATCGTTATTGAGCAACATGATTTGTGCGCCTTTTTTCAGTTTTAGATCCACGGCTGTCGGCAGATATTCTTTTCCGAAATCTCCTTCAATCCGGCCGGAGGCTTTCCATGGTCTGCCCGGTAATTCAGCAAGCTGCTTTTCATTGATTGTGTCCGCCAGATCGTTGGTGCTGGTGAGCGACAGATAGAATGAACCGATGGGCGGTTCAAAATGCGGATCACAACGCTGATTGAATTTTTCCAGTTCCTTTTCCGTCACGGAGCGGTTGCGGATGGCATTGAGAAGCTGGACAAATTCATCATCTTTCTGGCGATAGACTTTTTCGAGCTCGATATACTCGATATTCATCTGGTCAAAACACTTCGCGCTGAAAAAATAGGGCGTTGAATAGTGACTTTTAAAAATATCGCGCTCGGCAGATGTGACGACAGGGGGCAACTGATAAAGATCACCGATGAAAATCATTTGAATGCCGCCGAAAGGCTGTTTTTCATCCGGGCCGTTGAGACGGAGAAATTTCTCGATGCAGTCAAGCAGGTCCGCGCGCACCATCGACATTTCGTCAATCACAATGGTGGTCAGCTTCCTGTAAATGGTTGTCCTGTCTTTTTCCGGCTTCTTTTTTCTTTTAATCGAAGCCGGTGTTACATTCGGTTTGAAATGGAAAAAGGAATGGATCGTCTGCCCCTGGATATTGACGGCCGCCACACCGGTAGGTGCCAGAACAACGACTTTCTTTTTGGTGTGATCCCGGAAATATTCAAGGAGTGTCGATTTCCCGGTACCGGCCCGTCCGGTGAGCAGAATATTTTTTTGAGTATCTTCCATGAGGCCCATTGCCCGCTGGAATTCGGAATTGAAATCGATCTCGTGTGGTTTTGATTTTTGAATCATCCTATTATCCTGTAAGCCATGATTACCCATAAGCATAAATTCTCAACGCGTTCAATCACGATTATTGATTCCCTGTGATATGCAGGATAAAAAAAGCCCGGGCATCGGTTGTGACGGAATGCCCGGGCATTGTGGGATATGGCGGGTCGATTTACATCGCCGGATATGGCCTGAAAAAAACCGTCGGACTACCAGGCTTCAGGAAAGGCCATGTTCGTGTAAACATCTTCAAGCTTGCTTTTGTGACCGCGTTCCATGGAGGCAAGCTCAAGAAAAACTTTCTTCTGTTCATCATCTGCGCTTGCGTTGGCAAGCTGGGTATACATCTGCATGGCTTCGAGCTCTTTTTTAATGGCGATTACAAGACCGTCCACAGGCTTCAGATCAGGCGTCAGCGGCGGAGTAGGAAGTGCGTCGACAACCTTATAGTCGGCGGAAGAGGAAAAGTGCATCCTGTCCGCACTTCTTGTGAGATACCCTTCTAATGTCCTTTTGTGTTTTTCCTCATCATCGGCAAGGGATTTGAAAAGTTTTTTTAGACTTTCATCTTTCGCCTTTTCGGATACGGAACTGTAAAAAGTAAAGGCTTCGACTTCCTGTGTGATTGCATTGGAAATGATCTTTTTGAATTCGTCCTGGTTCATGGTTTTGATCTCCTTGATGTATTGATAAATTCCTATCATAGCTGAATTTTTTTGTCAAATAACGAACAATAACGAACAAAACGGGTTTTCTGCGGCTTAATTTCAATATTCCACGTTAATTTAA
>CAYMYR010000051.1:0-18127 GCA_964394715.1 uncultured Smithella sp. | reverse complement strand
TCTTACCGCGCAGCCCAGAAACATGTTCAATGAATAATGAAAAAAGCGCGGTAAGTGGCTCACATGACAATTCAGAACCATTCCAGATTATGGAAGGCGAATATCGTAAAAAGGGAAACCATACTTAACGTAAAATTTCAGGAAAGGAGGGGCACATGACCGAAGAAAGCAAATGCCCGGTAACGGGCAGGATGAAAAAATCCATCTCCGGAGGAGGGACTTCAAACCGGGACTGGTGGCCGAATCAATTGAACCTCAGGATCCTTCATCAACATACGCATAAAAGCAATCCCATGGGCGAGGCGTTCGACTACGCCAAAGAATTTAAAAAACTAAATCTTTCAGCCCTCAAGAAAGACCTCTACGCGCTTATGACCGACTCGCAGGACTGGTGGCCGGCCGACTGGGGCCACTACGGTGGGCTCTTCATCCGGATGGCGTGGCACAGCGCCGGAACCTACAGGCTGGGCGACGGACGCGGCGGCGCGGGATCCGGTTCGCAGCGACTGGCACCACTTAACAGCTGGCCCGACAACGTGAACCTCGACAAGGCGCGTAGGCTTCTTTGGCCCATCAAAAAGAAATACGGCAAGAAAATCTCCTGGGCCGATCTTATGATTCTGGCCGGCAACTGCGCCCTGGAATCGATGGGATTTAAAACCTTCGGCTTTGCCGGCGGACGCGTGGACGTCTGGGAACCGGAAGAAGATATCTACTGGGGCAGCGAAGAGGAATGGCTGGCTACAAGCGACAAACCCAAGAGCCGCTACACAGGCGAGCGCGATCTTGAAAATCCCCTGGCGGCCGTGCAGATGGGACTGATTTACGTGAATCCCGAGGGTCCGGACGGTAATCCCGACCCGGTCGCCTCCGGCCGTGACGTTCGCGAAACCTTTGCGCGTATGGCCATGAATGACGAAGAAACTGTCGCGCTGGTTGCCGGAGGCCATACTTTTGGTAAATGCCACGGCGCAGGGCCTGCAACCCATGTGGGGCCCGAACCGGAAGCCACCCCCATCGAAGAACAGGGCCTTGGCTGGAAAAGCAGTTTCAAAAGCGGCAAAGGAGGCGATACCATCTCCAGCGGCCTCGAAGGCGCCTGGAAACCGAATCCGACGACATGGGACATGGGCTATCTGAAGGTGCTCTTCAAATATGATTGGGAACTGGTCAAGAGCCCGGCCGGTGCAAATCAGTGGCTGGCCAAAAATGTTGAAGAAGAAGACATGGTGGTGGACGCGCACGACCCGTCCAAAAAGCGTCGCCCGATGATGACCACGGCGGACCTTTCCCTGCGCTTCGACCCGATCTATGAGCCGATTGCGCGGTGTTATCTTGCCAACCCGAAAGAATTCGCAAACGCCTTTGCCCGGGCATGGTTCAAGCTGACCCACCGTGACATGGGACCGCGGTCGCGGTATCTCGGACCGGAGGTTCCGAAAGAAGAGCTGATCTGGCAGGACCCCATCCCGGCCGTCAACCACAAACTGATTAATAAACAGGATACGGCCGCTCTCAAGAGCAAAATCCTGGCTTCGGGCCTGTCTGTTTCGGATCTGGTTTCAGTCGCCTGGGCATCGGCCTCCACGTTCCGCGGCTCCGACATGCGCGGCGGCGCCAACGGCGCGCGCATTCGTCTGGCACCGCAAAAGGACTGGGAGGTCAACGAACCTGACCGTCTGGCTAAGGTGCTTAAAACCCTTGAGCGAATTCAGAAGGCTTTTAACAAAGAAAAGGCTGGTGACAAGAAGGTATCGCTGGCCGATGTGATCGTTCTGGCCGGTTGCGCGGGAATTGAACAGGCGGCAAAAAGCGCGGGGCACAAAATTACGGTACCTTTCGCGCCGGGTCGCATGGATGCGTCACAAAAGCAAACTGATGCGGCTTCTTTCGGCGTGCTCGAACCGAAAGCCGACGGGTTTCGCAACTACCAGAAGGCCAGATACACCGTACTGCCTGAAGAAATGCTGGTGGACAAGGCGCAGCTTCTGACGCTCACCGCACCCGAGATGACTGTTCTAATTGGCGGCCTGCGCGTGCTGGGCGCCAACTTCGGCGGTTCTCCGCATGGCGTCTTCACCTCACAGCCGGGAAAGCTGACCAACGACTTCTTCGTGAACCTGCTCGACATGGGCACGGAGTGGAAGGCGTCAGCGAACGATCCGGATGTATACGAAGGGTACGATCGCAGGACCGGCGAACTAAAATGGACCGGCACACGCGTCGATCTGATTTTCGGATCGAATTCCCAGCTTCGGGCTGTGGCGGAAGTTTTCGCCTGTCAGGACTCCCCGGAGAAGTTCTTGCAGGATTTTGTGGCGGCATGGAACAAGGTCATGAATCTGGACCGTTTCGACCTGGCATAATTTGAATTTCCGGGATCCCTGTTTCCGGACAACCACCCGGAGACCTACCCTGCTTGATACCCTGAAGGGTATAAGCGGGGCAGGGGAGGGGGAAAAGAATTTGCAGCTTTTAACTTTCCGCCCTATGGTAAGGATAACTATTGGCGACAATGGCAATTAGATGAATGAGCACCAATTATAATAAATTTTTTTAAAGGAGGAGATGATAGAATGTCGAAAACCGAAGACGCGTTAAAGGAAGCTTTTGCGGGAGAATCTCAAGCCAACCGCAAGTACCTGGCCTTTGCAGCCAAGGCTGACCAGGAGGGATTTGCCCAGGTGGCAAAATTGTTTCGTGCGGCCGCGGAGGCAGAAACTGTTCACGCTCATGCTCATTTGAGGGCCCTCAAAGGCATTCGTTCCACCCGGGAAAACCTTCAGGAGGCAATCGATGGAGAAACGCACGAATTTAAAAGCATGTACCCGGCCATGATCGAATCCGCCAAAGCCGAAGGCCACAAAGAAGCCGAGCGGTCTTTTAATTTTGCCAACGAAGTGGAAAAAATTCATGCCGCCCTGTATCAGAAGGCGCTGGACAATCTGGACGGCGCGCAGGAAACTTACAGCTATTATGTTTGCCCGGTATGCGGGTACACTGTTGAAAATGAAGCGCCGGAAACCTGCCCGATCTGCGGCGCAAAAGGCAAAATGTTTAAAAAAGTGGATTAATCACTCAACAAATAACAGGGAGGCGGATCATGACCGTTAGAAACGAAGTTTATAAATGCAACGTATGCGGCAATATCGTGGAAGTGCTTCACGCGGGCGTGGGAAAGCTCGTGTGCTGCGAACAGCCCATGCAACTCATGACGGAAAACACAACGGACGCGGCGAAAGAAAAACACGTTCCCGTGGTGGAAAAAGTAGCCGGCGGCATCAAGGTGTCCGTAGGCAGCGTGGCCCATCCGATGGAAGAGAAGCATTACATTGAGTGGATCGAAGTGATCGCAGACGGAAAAGCCTATCGCCAGTTTTTAGCGCCCGGCCAGGCACCGGAAGCCGTTTTTCCCATCGAGGCAACCAGTATCACAGCGAGGGAATACTGCAATCTTCACGGTCTGTGGAAATCATAAGCGAAGGCACAGCCATTATTAAAAAAGGAGAAAGCATGGTTAAACTATACCGATGCACGATATGCGGCGACGCGTATATCGGCGCCAGCCCCCCGGCGAACTGCCCTTTCTGCGGCGCGCACATGGGGTATATTGTGGAAGCAAAAGAGGCAGTCGTAAACTTTGATATTGCGCTGAACGCAAAGGATCAGGCCAATGCCGAACACGCCTTGAAGGTGGAAATCAGCAATTCAGCATTTTACATGTGCGCCGCCGGTCAAACCGATGACCCTGAGGGAAAGATTTTGTTCAAGGCGCTGGGTAAGGTCGAAGCAGAGCATGCCTCCATCTGGAGAAAGATCCTCAAGGTGGGATCCGTTCCCCCGGGCTCGGACGCCTGCCATACGGAGAATGTCGCAAACCTGAAAGAATCACACACCAGGGAAACCCGGGCCATCGAGTTCTACCGGAAAGCGGCAGCCGAAGCGGATCATCCGCGAATCCGGCAAATCTTTGAAGCGCTGGTGGAAGTCGAAACGGACCATCTGCATTTGTCGGAAGAAAGACTGAAATAGTCTAATAACCGCGAAACCGGGGGAACCTTTCCCCCGGTTCACGCAACGGATGTGCTCATTTTTACCGCAATCATCCTATCCGGAGAAATCGGAAAACAAATTAAATGATCGCTTTGCTATTCTGTTCTCGGACCGGTCATCTTCCGTATGCCAATATCTTGCACCTGAATCTTTTTGACACAAAATCCACCGTCGCAGTCATTCAAATTCATTAACAGGATTTTCTGATCCATTGCATTATCCGACATTGACTTTAATAAAATAAGTGCGCTTGTCTTTGATCTGCCGGTATGAGAAAATGGCGAAAAACCGAATACATGGATGGGGTAAATATGAGCTGGCAGCGAATTGAAGAGGAGCTCAGAAGCATCAATGAACGCGGGCTGCTCCGGGAATTCCGGTATCTCGAATCCGCGCAGATGCCGCGTGTACGAATCAGGGGCAAGGATGTCCTGCTTTTATCTTCCAATAACTACCTCGGTCTCTGCAATGATGAACGGCTCAAAATCGCGGCAAAAGAGGCCATTGACCGTTACGGTGTAGGGTCCGGTGGGTCGCGCCTCACCACCGGCAGCTATGATATCCACCGCAGACTGGAACAGGTAATAGCTGATTTCAAGCAAACAGAAGCTGCTATGCTTTTCAATACGGGATACATGGCCAATGTGGGCACCATCTCCGGGATTGCAGGCAAGGACTGGGTCATTTTCTCCGATAGCCTCAATCATGCCAGCATCATTGACGGATGCAGGCTTAGCGGCGCGAAAACATTGATTTACAGGCATGCCGATCCTGAAGACCTTGAGGAGAAAATTCTCAGGAATCGATCCATGCCCGGGCTTGTGGTGACCGACGGCGTTTTCAGTATGGACGGAGACATCGCACCCGTGCCTGAACTGGCTGAAATTGCACACCGTTTCGGATTGCTGCTCATGGTGGACGACGCCCATGCGACCGGTGTTCTGGGAGCGCAGGGAGGGGGCACGTCGGAATATTTCAGGCTCCAGGATGTGGTCGACATTCAGATGGGAACGCTCAGCAAGTCTCTGGCCGGTGAAGGCGGTTTTGTGGCCGGGAAAAAGCTTCTCATAGATTACCTCAAAAACAGAGCCAGAAGCTTCATCTTCTCCACTGCTGTGTCTCCCCAGATGGTTGCGGTATCGATCCGGTCGATCGAAATTATGATGCAGGATACCTCCGCTCGGGAAACGCTTATGGAAAATTCCCGGTGGTTCAGACAAGAACTTCGGCAAGCCGGGTTTCAGGTTCCAGACGGCATCACACCTATCATTCCAGTGATCATCGGAGACGCTCTGCAGACGCTTCAATTCAGTCTTAAGTTACTTGAGAAAGGCATACAGATTTCGGCGGTACGACCACCCGTGGTGGCCGTCGGGACCAGCAGGCTGAGGATCACTCTGATGGCTACGCATACCCGGGAAGATTTGAGCTTTGCTGTGGAAACCATCAAATCGGTTGGAAGCCGATTGGGAGTGATCTAACGGCGGACGCAGCAAAAGGGAACAACGATCCACATTATTCATGCACTTTTTTTGCCTTGACGAATCTCCCGGCTTTTTGTCATATTACGGGTGAAACATAACAAAGTGGATCTTTAATAAAAATGGCGCCGCAAGGGTTTGCCGCTTCCCGAATCGATCAATATATTTTTGGAGGACCCGTGACCAGAGAGCAATTTATCGAAAACGCAAAGGAATCTCTGAAGATCCGTCCGGAGGCAGCCGCCTCCTACATCCGCGTGCGTGACGCCATCCTTGAAGATGTTAACGCCAGTATGGCCGCCCATCCGCGCATCAACACGCTGATCGGTGGAAATCCGCCTGTCATGATGTACAACAATCACCGTCATCATATCGATTTTATTTCCACGGTGCTGAAATTCAGTAGTTTCGAGATGCTGGCCAAAATACTGCCCTGGGTTTACCGCACCTACCTTGCCCACGGATTTTCCTCTGACTACTTTCCCGCGGTACTCGAAGCCTGGAAGCAGGCTGTCAGAAAACATGTCGGCTCCGCCGAGCTCGCAGCTGAAATTATCGCCGTTTACGACTGGATGCTCAAAAACCATTCTTTATTAATCGAACTGTCCGCAATGGTTCCCGAAGAGGAGGTCCCCTATCCGGAACTCGCTGAAGAACGAAGAAATTTCGGCACCCGGCTTTTGGCAGGCGACTATGCCTCCTGCCTGAAAATCGCCGAGTTGATCCTGGCAAGAGACCAGGGACAGGAATTGTTATATATGGGGTTGATCAAACCTGTCATGTATGAGATCGGCCGCCTCTGGGAACAAGACAAAATCAGCGCCGCTGAAGAGCATCTGGCTACCTCCCTGGTCGGAAGAATCCTTGCCGCCCTCTATGCGAAGTTCCCGATTGCAGCAACAAACCGGGGCAAAGCCGTGGTGACCTCAGCCCCCAACGAATACCATGAACTGGGAGCGCGAATGCTTGCCGATCTGCTGGAAACGGCCGGCTGGGACGTCCTGTTTCTGGGCGCCAACACACCCTCTGAAGAGCTGCTGACGTTGCTTTCCAAAACGAATCCGCGTTTTGTGGCTATCTCGCTGACCATGCCTTTTGGACTCGACAAAGTCGCCGACATCATTTCCCGAATTAAGGCAAAACCCGAACTCAGCGGCATCAGGATCATGGTGGGCGGAGCGGCTTTCAACATCGATCCACATCTCTGGCGTCAAGTCGGAGCGGACGCCTGGGCACAGAATCCAAACGATGCGATCCAACAGGCAGTTGCATGGTAACTCAAAACCAGACGGACTCTGATCTGAAACAGCTGTTTTACAGCCAGACGCAGGTTTTTGTCGACTACCTGATGTCGTCCGGCAGACTCGCTGTCATTCTTCTCGATGCCGAAGGAACTATTCTGGACTGCAACGCTTTCTTTCTGGAAAATGCAGGACTCAGCGAAAAGCCGGTCGGCCGGTCAATCAATGCATTTTCACATGAAAGTCTGATCGCAGCGAAAGAGTGTGAAGAGGGAAGCTGCCGTCCGGTAAAACTCTCTTTCGATCTGAGCCATTCCATCGAGCACATGCTGTCGGGTCATCTGCTGGAAATCGACGGCCGGTATGTCATTTTCGCGCACACCATGCACCTGACCGACAATGAACTGGTGGCAACGCTCTCGCGGCTCACGGATGAACTGACCGACCTGACCCGGGAACTCAACAAAAAGAACCGCGAACTGACCGCCGCCAATGAAACGATCACGCGGTTGATGATGTCAGACCCGCTGACAGGGCTGGCCAACCGGCGGCGCCTTTCTGAAATGCTGGACAGGGAGTTATCCCAGGCCAGACGCAGCCACCGTCCGCTGGCGGCTTTGATGGCGGACATTGACCACTTTAAATCCATCAATGACACCTACGGTCACGGTACGGGCGACAAAGTACTCCAGCAGGTGGCACAGATTCTGCGTGACTCCTGCCGGAAGGAAGACATCGTGGCCCGCTACGGAGGAGAGGAGTTCCTCGTCATCCTGCCGGATTCGGGAACCAAGGCCGCCACGGAATGCGCAGAGAGGATACGCAGGACCATCTCAGGCGTGTCTTTCCCGGGAATCGACCATCCGGTCACTGCCAGTTTTGGAGTAACGGTTTTTACGTCTTCTGATACGGAAGACGATTTTATCAAACGGGCGGACACAGCCTTGTATGAAGCGAAAACAACAGGGCGCAACCGGGTGGTGGTGAAAACAGCGGGTGAAGTGCCTTCGGAAAAATGATGGATGGTTCTATCTATTCCGAGCTGATCTTTGTATCGCAAACGATCGCTGCATTTTCCTTATGCGATCAATAATTAGAACCGTCACTTTATTCTGTTACCTTTCGCTAGCTTTAGATTTATTCAAAACGCTTTTAGGCAAGCGAAAAGGATATTTGAGTAACAGGACGTTTAGATGTTGATTATTTTCAGTCCCAAATACCTGACCATGGGATCGAAGTCGTGGTCGCAATGCAGTAATGTGAGCCGGTTATGGATGCAGAAAGTTCCGATAATAATGTCGATGGTTTTTCTAACCGTAACCCCTTTCTTCCTTAAATGCCTGTAGTTCATGGCACTTTCTAGCGCCAACGACTGCCCGCCCATTGACATGAAGGGAATACCTAACAGGAGATCCCTTGCTGTTTTAAAATCATGGTCATTCTGAAATCCTTGCAGGACTTCGGTTAATATAAGATCGCCCATGATAATTGGTATACTTCCAAGAGAGGAATCAAGCCAATCTGTTTGAGATGTATGATTGCCATTGAAATAGTCAATCCACACTGACGAATCAACGAGAATCATTTATCCAACCTCATTTTCTCAAGATTTCCAGACCATTTCAGTTTGCCTCGAAAGCGCTTAATTTCTTTTTGACTTTTTACCTGTACCAATAATTTCAATCCTTCTTCTATCGCACTTTTTTTTGTACGGAGACCGGATGCTTTGAGGGCAGATGCCATTAGTTTATCATCAATAACTACATTTGTTCTCATTGTTTTACCTCCGATGTGTATAGAGTATGCTTATTATACACATTATGAACGATATCTCAAAGATAATTTTATACACCGTTCGCTTATCTAACTTCGGTAACTTTTTTATCTGAGGCAACAGGCAGGTCATCAACTACTTCGGATGCACAACCCCTCCACGTTTTCCCGGGGCAATGGATGTCATCCTCACGCAAAGTGAACGGCCAGCATGGAAAAATCGTCTTCCAGGATATCCCGGCCGTGATAGGCCTGCATCTTCCGATACAGGGCATCAATGTCTTCGCCTGTCTTCATTCTGTTCTGGAGCAGGTAGGTTCCCAGTTCCTCAAGGGTCCACATCTTGCCTTCAGGGGGGTCTACCTCGTAAACACCGTCGGAGAAGATGTAAAGATGGGCTCCGGGCGGAACCGTTTGGGCACTGCCCTGATAAACCGTGTCGGGAAACCCGCCGATGAAAAAATTGTTTGTCATCAGGCGGACAAGATTCCCTTCCCCGGAAATGAGAAAGGCCGGCGGGTGTCCACCGCTGGCAAAGCGCAGTTCACGGGTACGGCAATCGTAGACGCCATACCAGATGGTGAAATAAAGATTGTTGTGCTTTTCCATCTGGAATGCATCATTTAGCGCC
Organism: uncultured Smithella sp.; assembly: GCA_964394715.1. Taxonomy (GTDB): domain Bacteria; phylum Desulfobacterota; class Syntrophia; order Syntrophales; family Smithellaceae; genus UBA8904. The sequence continues at coordinate 8,948 of CAYMYR010000051.1, read as the reverse complement.
GTCAGCACATTTTCTGGAATCCGGAAGTCGGTGTTCGGCAGTGTCTGGGATCGGATGGCGTTGAACGCCGAAACCGACAAAAGGGCCGAGCCGACCCCGTGCCCGCAGACATCGAGAAGATACATGGCAAAGGTATTTTCATCGAGCCAGTGATAACCAAAACTGTCCCCGCCTAACTGGGCACTGGGGAAGAAACGCCAGGCGGTCATGATGTTTCCCCCGGGAAGAGGCTCTGGAATCAGGGAAACCACATAATCCGCCGCCTGGGCCAGCTCCGTGGCCAGGGCCTGGCGGCTGGCCAGAAGCGCGGCGTAAGCCTCGTTTCTCTGGAGAAGGTTGATGTAGCCGCGGGAATGATAACGGATCCGGGCCACCAGTTCAATCCGGTCGGGGAGCTTCACCATATAATCATTTGCCCCCAGGGCAAATGCGTCCGCCTTGGTTTCCGCTTCTTCCTTGGAAGACAGCACGATCAGGGGCACGTCCTTGAGCTGCTGATGCACCCGGAAGAATTTCACCAGCGTCAGCCCGTCTATTTCCGGCATGATCAGATCCTGAAGGATGACCGTTGGCTTGAATTCGGAGGCGGTCGGGATGGCCTGCGTGGGGTCCTGGCAAAACTGAAAGATAATATCCTCTTCAGGCTCCAGCATTCTCTTCACCGCCGCGCCGACAATGGCCTGATCATCGACGAGAAGAACCTTGATCTTGTGCTCGGTCAGAGCGGCCGCCGGATCCCGGTGGACACTTTGTGTTTCCTGTTCTGTCATAAAAAAATGTTCCTTTATCTGATGGATGTTTTTTTCAAAATTGCCCCGGCGATCCTGTCCAGGGAAAGGATTTCAGCCGCGCCGCCCAGTTCCACCGCCGCCGCAGGCATGCCATAAACAACGGAGGTTTTTTCATCCTGGACAATCGTGTGCCAACCCGCCCTGCGCAAAGAAGCCAAACCTTCCGCGCCGTCCCGTCCCATGCCTGTAAGAAGAATTGCCAGGCCTTTTCGCGGCCAGTTTTTCAGGATACTGTCAAAAAAGGCGTTGACCGAAGGACGATAGGGATACTCCAGCGGATGGGAGGTATAGTGCAACGCATGGTCGGTCCCCATGACGAGGTGATCATTGGTTCCCGCAACCACCGCGACGCCGGTTCGGGGCTGCATCCCCTCCCGAACAAGCTCCACAGCCAGAGGCGTCTGGGATTTCAGCCACTGGACCATCCCCGGCGCAAACTGCAGATCAACATGCTGGCATATGACAACGGCGGCATTCAAATTTTCAGGGAGGCCCGACAGGATCGTTGCCAGAGCCCGGGGCCCGCCTGTTGAAGCTCCTATGGCAACCAGGGCCGGCAGATGATCGGGCTTTGCCCGTGTTTGAGAAGCACCTGTTTGCGGCACCTCAGGTATATTGCTGATCAGCTTTGCCATCATGGCCATTTTTTTCAGAAGCGGTGCGCTTCCTTCCACCGTGCCATTCTCTTTGAGAAAGGGGGTTACAATGGCATCAAGCGCGCCGCACCCCATCGCCTCGAAGACTTTTCCTGCCTGCCGGGAAATTACGGCATCGGACAATACCAGGATCGCGCAGGGCGTTTCTTTCATCACGTCGCAAATAAGCCGGGTTTTGTCCATGTCAGCCAGGGCCAGATCAACCAGCAGAATGTCCGGCGGATCGCGACGGCATTTTAAAAGGGTGTCCGCCCCGCTGCCGGCCGTCCAGATCACATCGTAGTCAGTTTCCGTTGTCAGGATTTGCCGCAGAAGGTTTCGGGTGGCGGCATTATGATGGGCAAAAGCGATTTTGAGCGGCATCAGGGGCCTCCGATCAGATCGTGTACGGCCGTCAGGAGACTTTCGTCATGAAAGCTTCCTTTTGTCAGGTAATAATTCGCCCCGGCTTCAAGGCCACGCAAACGGTCTTCTTCGCGGTCCTTATAAGAAACAATCATCACTGGCACTTCCTTGAGCACAGGGTCCGCCTTGACCGTCCGGACGAGATCGATGCCGTTCATACGGGGCATATCCACATCAGAAATCAGAAGGTCAAAAGACTGCACCGTCAGAATATTCCAACCGTCCACACCGTCAACAGCCGTCACAACTTCGTAGCCGGCAGTTTCCAGAAGCCTGCGCTCTACTTCACGAACGGTCAGCGAATCATCGACGATGAGAACGCGTTTTTTCCCTGCCTTTACCGCAGGCCCTTCTTTGCCGATTTTCTGGAGCTTTCCGGTAGTCAACAACTGGTGGATTGACCGCACCAGATCGTCCGCATCAAAAATGACAACCGGTGATCCGTCATCCAGAATGGCTCCTGCGCTTACGTTGGGAACTTTTCCCAGCCGGCTGTCCAAAGGACGTACAACAAGATTTTCTTCACCGATGACATGATCCACCACGAGACCATAGCGATTCAGCCGGTCGCTGATCATCACAACATTGATATGATCTGCGGGGCCGGACGCCGGCGGAAGCTGAAAAAGCTGGCGGGCAGAAAGGATGCCGATATTTTCTCCGTCCAGGGTACAATACTGACGGTCTTCAATTTCCAGGATCTCTGCAGGGACAAGAGAAAGAACTCTGTCAATGCGCGACAGGGGAAGGGCATAGGGTTCAGAATCAATCGATAACAGCAGGGTGCGAAGCACCGAAAGCGTCAGCGGCAATTGCAACTGGAAGCGGGAACCCCGTCCAGATTCGGAATCCACGCGCACCGTGCCGCCCACTTCATGGGCCATGTTGAAAACCACGTCCAGACCGACACCCCGGCCGGAAATTTCGGTCACGTCTCTGGCGGTTGAAAACCCCGGCAAAAACAGAAACTCAAAAAGTTCAGCCCGGCTCAGGCTCCCGGCCATTTCCGAAGAGACGTATCCCTTCTCAACAACCTTGCCCCGGAGATCTTCGGGATTGATCCCGCAGCCGTCATCGGACAGCGAAATATTCAGCATCCCCGCGATATGCCGGGCTTCCAGTGTGATGGTGCCTTCGGCGGACTTGCCTGCCGCTTCCCTCAACTGTGGTGTTTCCACGCCATGGTCGATGGCATTCCGGATCAGGTGAGACAGGGGCGCCTCCAGTTTTTCCAGGATGTCCCGATCGACGGGTGTTGCGGCTCCGGCAATCTCAAAGCGGATCTGCTTGCCCGTCTCCCGGGCCAGGTCTCTGACCATTCGTGAAAAACCGTGAAGACCATCCGAAAACGGAACCATGCGGCTGCTGATGACTTCATTATAAAGGCGGTGCGCCAGGTGCTCCAGACGGCGTGAAAATCTTTCGAACCGGATAATCTCCTGAGAAACCGTCTGTTCAAAATAGGCTACACGGGTGAGCGTTTCCCCGAGGTTGGCATCACGTTCCCCATCTTGATTTTTCATCTGGTCTTCAGAGAAAAGCCGCAGGGGCTTTTCCAGTTCAACAATATCCCGCTTCATCCCCAGAAGGTTTTGATAGACTGTTTTAACCGATTGCGCCTGGACAAGGCATTCGCCGGCCAGGGCCATTAGCCTGTTCATGTTTTCCGAACGGACGCGAACCAGGCCCCCTTCCGCTTTATCCTGTGCGGCACCGGAACGGGAAACGGTTTGCACGGCAGGAACGGCCGGGCAGGCATCCGCCGCATGGGAAGCTTCCCCCGCGGAACCGTCAGGGACACTTTTTACAATGCTGGCGGAAAAGTCAGGGGTTGCCGCATTTATAGCCGAAGCCGAATCCTTTGGTTTTGCCTCCACGGCGGATTTCGCCGCCCCGGTTTCCTGGCGGACTTCGGAAGGCACTGACAAAAGCGCCCTGAGTTGACCGGACAGAGACTGAATCTCATCGGTCCCTTTTTCCAGGGCCGCAATCAGTTCACTGATTTCCAGACGCGCAAGAGATGCGAAAAAGTCATTTCCCTTAAGGAGGGAGTCGACGGCGTCAGCCGTCAACGGCATTTTCCCGTGCTGGGCGGCGGACAGGACATCCTCCATGGCATGAGCAAGGGTAACTGCGGAATTCAAACCGACAATCCGGGCAGCTCCCTTGATGGAGTGTGCCGCCCGCATGAGGGGTTCAATCCGCTCCGGGGCCTGGTCCCGTTCAGCCGTCACCAGACCGGACTCCAGGGTCCTGGTGTTGTTTTCCAGCTCCACGCGGAACAGGTCCATCATGAGAGGATCGACAGAAATGTTTGGCGAAGCGGTCATTGGCTGAGACTCCTTGTCATGGCGGGAAATAGCCGGTCCTCGTCCAAGAGGCCCACCGGACGGCCATTGAGCAGGAATATCCCCCTGGTCAGCGACCTCGCGGAACGCGACAGGGTGGCCGGCACTTCTCCCAGGTCTTCCAGGGAAATCCGATGGACCCCCAGGATCTGCTCGACAGGAAAAACAAAGCGCTGTCCATCGCGCCCCACAACCAGCATTCTCTCAAAGGTTACCGCCGCTCCATCGCCCGGATGATCAAAAGTCAGTTCCAGAAGGTGTGCCATCGAAAGGCACAGTAAAAGCTCACCGTTGATATTTGCAATTCCCCGGAAAACACGATTAACCTTCAGCGGCAGAGTATGGTATCGAACCGGCTCCGAGGCTTCCTGGAAAAAAATGGTCTTCAGGGCGAAGCGCTCCCCGGACAGACGAAAAACCATAACGGATATGGTGTCCAGTCTGACCGATTCCTTGGGCTGGGCCATAACGGAGGTTCGCTCAGCCAGGAATTTGTCCGGCATTTCCCGATCCAGATGCTGCCTCCCCACGGAAGCATAGACCGGGCAGCGGCGGCAATGGATCAGGTGCGCCAGTTCCGGGCACGAGCCGTCACCAAAGATTCCTTTTTCCTTCCAGCAATATCCCGTGCTGCTTCCCATAATGATGATCCATTCTTCCTGCCGGTTTCATCCGTTTCTGCTACGGAACGTTTTTTAACGTTTTATTATCTTTTTCCTGCCGGTCTTCCTGTCTGCCTGCCCGCTCCATATAGAGAGCCGCTTTCTTCTGATCCCCTTTCTGACGGTAGAGGAAGCTGATATGAACAAGACTTTCGTAATTGCCGGGATCAAGATAAATCGCCTTGAGAAAACAATCTTCAGCACTTTTCAAATCCTGCCCGGCCATGTGGATGATCCCCATCAGGCAGTAAAGTTCCGCCGCCGGTCCGCTCTTTTGCGCACATTCCTGACAAAGCTGCAAGGCCAGATCGATGCGGCCCTGATCGGCCAGACGCCTTGCCTCCTGGATCTGTTTGTCGATCGATGGCCTGCGGCTTACCCTGACAGGGCCTGCGCCTTTTTGTTTATCATGAACCTCACCCGCTGCAGGAGCAACATCCCCAACGCCGGTTTCATGCACCCCGCCTTCTGAATCCGAGCGGGACACCATGGATACACCGGTACCCCGTCGGCGGGCAGGTGGCAAGAGGGCCTTTGCGGCTTTAACGATCGGCGATTTTTTTGACGCTTGCGATGAAACGGGTTTGGACAAAGCAAAAGAACGGTCCCAAGGAAGAGGAATGTAGCCCTGCTGGTGCCAGAAAATGGTTTCCGTGTGTCCGGAAAAAAGAACTCCCCCGGGCAGAAGAAGCTGGTCCAGACGATCGAAGATTTCACGGCGGGCCGCGGTCGTCATATAGATCAGCAGATTTCTGCAGAAGATGACCGAAAACGGGCCTTGTCCGGCAAGAGATCCCGGCGACAGTAAATTATCATGATGTAAAGTGACCTGCTTTACCACCTGCCTGGACAGCAAACGTCCATGAGGCGTCATTTCAAAAAATCCGGCAAACGCAGGTCCCAGGTTTCCCCGGAAGGATCCGCTTCCATAGCAGGCCCGGCGGGCGCTTTCCAGCGCAAGGGTATTGATATCAACACCATCAACGCTGAAAGATGATGGAGCCAGGCCGGCGTTCAAAAGTGTCATGACGATAGAATAAGGCTCCTCGCCGGAAGCGCAGGGCACAGAAAGGATCTTCAGAACGTCGACGGCAAGATCATGCTGCAATTCCCGCGCATGACGCGCAAGACTGGTAAAGGGGTCCCGATCGCGAAAGAACCAGGTTTCCCCGATAACAACGGCATTAATGAAACGCTGGCGGACTTCCTGCGAGGACACAAACAGTTTTTCATAGACGCTCGGGTCAGAAACGCTTTCTTCCCGCATGGCTTCCTGAAGGGCGCGGTTGACAGAACCCTTCCCCACTGCTTCCTCATCGATTTTGAGGAATTCATCGAGGAACCGTCTGATGGCAGGAGGCGTTTTCATCCGTTTGCGACCTCCGGGGGGAAAAGGATAAACAGCAGTTCCCGGGTGAAAAGCCGCTTCATGTCCAGAACCTGGATCGAACCATGCTCGTCAAAAATCATGTCTCCCAGATAATGGGCGCCGCTGACGCGGACAACCGGCTGCTGAAGATCTTCTTTCTGATAGCTGATCATTTCCGTAACCGCTTCGGCCAGCAGCCCCAGCGTGTGTGAACGGCCGTCTTCGCCTTTATAGGTGACAAGAATGATTCGCGTGCTCATCCTGGATCGGGATGGAACACCGGTAAGGAGCGCGGTCATATCGACGACGGGAGTGAGTGTTCCCCGGTAATTGAAGGTCCCCGCAACCTGGGGCGGCGCATGGGGAACTGACCTCAGGGCAACAAGAGAGGAGACCTCGATCACCTGTTCAATATCAAGGCCGTAGCGGTCCGTCCCGGCTTGAAACTGAAGTAGCAGCATGATAATTTCCGATCAGGAGCTGATTCTGAACCGGGAGACCTCTGACTGAAGACCCGCAATGGCCTCGTTGAGCTGCTCCGTCGCCAGTTTGAATTCGTGAAGTGATTCCTTTGTCTGCTGGGCCGCAAGTGACAGATGCCCCATGGCATCGCTGATCTGCTGGGCACCCTGGGACTGGCCGTACATGCCGTCCTTCACAACGGTAAACTGCGGACCGTGCAGGCGCACCTGGTCGATGATCTGGGTCAGCTGGCCGCTCTGGACGGCCACGGTTTCCACGCCGCGCCTGACTTCGTCGGTAAATTTTTCCATCTCCATCACACCGGTGGCAACGGAGGACTGCATCTCGGCCACAACCCGCTCAATGTCCTGGGTCGCAATGGCCGTCTGGTCAGCCAACCGGCTGATCTCGCGGGCGACAACGGAGAACCCCCTGCCGAATTCACCTGCCTTTTCCGCCTCGATAGCGGCGTTCAAGGACAGAAGGTTGGTCTGGTCCGAGATTTTATTGATGGTGGTGACCACATGGGATATCTTGTTGGCCCGGTCGTTTATAATCGACAATTTGGAGGAGATCGATGAGGTGGCTTTGACCAGTTCCCTCATGGCCCCTTCCATGTGAGTAAGGTCCTCGCGACCCGATTCAGCCATCCCGATGGTATCATTAAGGGACACGTTGACCTTGTCCATGGTCTGGGTAAGATCTTCTGCCGTGGCGGATATTTCCCGGCTGGTGGCCGTTACCTGGGTCGTGGATGCGGCCTGCTGAGCAACGGTGGCCTCCAGTTCCCGCGCTGAAGCGGCAATTTCCGTGGCAGAAGTTGTGACCTGGATTCCCGAACGGTGGACCTGACCGATTAGGGAATCCAGATTGTTCGTCATCGTCTGGAATGCACTGAGCAGTGCTCCCGTTTCATCTCCTGAACGGATGACCCGCGCCGCCTGAGCTCCTGCCAGTTCTTCCCGGGCATGCTGAAGATCTCCGGTCGCGATCTTCTGCGCAAGGGCGGTGGTCATCTCCAGCGGGTTGGTGAGGCGCCGCGCCAAAAACACGGCAAGCAGCACCGACACGAGGATAATCAGCAGCCCTGCCAAGATCAGCTTTACGAATTGCATTTGAATCATTTTATAAACATGTGCAATGGGCCCAAAAAAATCATCCTCATAGGTTCCCGCCACGATCACCCAGTCGAAGGGTTCGAAATAGATCACGGAGGAAACCTTTTTTCTAGGCTGCGGATCACCGGGATTCTGCCAGATGTATTCATGATAAAAGGACTCGCCCTTTGGCTGTTTCAGGGCATTGGCAATAATCGTCTGGACCGTGTTGTTGCCCTGAATGTCTTTCTGGTCCCAGATGTTTTCACCGTCACGCGTACCGTCCTTGGAAATAATGTAACGTCCTTTGTGCTCACCCTTGCCGCCAATGACGCCCACGTAGCCTATTTTTCCCACTTTCATTTCCATGATCGCTTTTCTGAGTGATGCGACGGATTCCAGCTTTTCGCCCACGTAAAGCATGCCGATGATCTTTCCCGCTTTGTCTGTAATCGGTTCATAGGCGGTAAGATACCAGGTATTGACCACATAGGCGAGTCCCCGGTAGGATTGCCCCTTCATGGCTGCCGCGATTACCGGATTGTCTGTTCCTTCCGGAAGAACGGCCGGTATGTAAGTGCCGATGGCACGTCTTTTTTCATGGTCCTGCACATTGGTCGCAACCCTCAGCATGTCACCCCGATCATTCATGCGCTGAAAAATCGTACAGGTAATGCCCACAAGTTTTTCCACTTCATCAACAATGGGGGTTGGAACCGCCAGATCACGGTTCTGGCCGAGCCAGACCCCGCCGGCCATCAGTCTGGGCAATTCCACTGTTTGTGACTGTCCCGTCAACTGATTGACGGCATTCCAGACTACCGTTTCTTTCGATACTTCGATGTCGTTATGCCGTTTCAGAATGTTTCGGGCGACATTCAGGCCGTTGTTGATTTTTTTCTGGATGAGGTTATTGGACGTTTCGCACAGCGCGTAGACATCTTTCGCAATCTGCGCCATATTTCCCCTGGCGACATCACTCAGTTCTTTCGAGGTCATCTCCGAGATAGATGCTTCGAACGATGCCATGAGGATCATCATGACAACAACCGGTAAAATGGCCGCCAGCACTGCAAGGCCGATAATTTTTCGTTTGAGAGTCATTTTCATCATGGCAATGCATCCTTTTCATGTACGCGAAGTATAGGAAACGCGGTT
>CAYMYR010000050.1:10270-18579 GCA_964394715.1 uncultured Smithella sp. | reverse complement strand
CAAGGAGTCAATCGCCTCAACGGCTTAGCGCATCATTGATTTTGTCAGCCAGCTCTATCTTTGCAAAGGTTTTCTCTATCGCCTCACCCAACGCTACGCTGGCCTGGTAACCCAATCGGTCTTCTGAAAAAGCAACATGCTCATAGGATGTTGTAGCCTCCACGGTGGTTCGGTACAGTATTTTTCTTTCCTGCATGTCCGCAATGTGAATCGTCATTTTCAATTTCGTCGTGTATGTATTGGTTGGGAAGTCTCTGCGGCAGTTGATTTCCATCTCTTCAATCGTACCGCCGATTAGAACTCTTATGTGACTGATTTTCGGAATGTTTTTTTCTTTTAAATCCCATGTGTCAACCACACCGGACAAATTATATCCCGCTTTTCTCAAATATTGCCTCATCCCGTCGGCCACAGTATGCGTCGGCCGGGAATATTTCGGAAGCACCAGCACTCTGTTACCGCCTTTTTCAATAACTCGTCCTATGACCAGCGGGTCTTCAATTTTTCGTGTATCGGTAAACTCAGCCACCCCGATGATTGATTGCAGTGCCTTTTCATCCGGCTTAAGGTAGAAGGGAATAACCGCGTTTTCCGCGTCATAATCCATGCTGATGGAATAGATCCCGGTTGTGGCACAACCTGAAACACTAAAGGCCATGATCAGCAACAGGAATATCAAACCATGCAGTTGAGTCTTTTTCATGAACAACCTCCCTATTCTAAAGGATGCACAAACAAACCGCTACGCAGTTTGGGTTCAAACCAGGTGGACTTGGGCGGCATAATTGCCCCCGCGTCGGCCACACTCATAACCTGTTCCATGGTGGTGGGATAAAGAGAAAAGGCCACGGCATATCCATCCTGATCCACCAGTTTTTCCAGTTCCGCCATGCCCCGAATACCGCCGATAAACTTTATCCGGTCGTCCGTGCGCGGATCATGAATGCCTAAAACGGGTGCGAGCAGATGATCCTGTAAAATGGCTGCATCCAGCCTGGCCACGGGATCTTTATCATCGAATACACCATCTTTTATCGTGATAACATACCACCTGCCGTCGAGATACATACCAAAATCATGTTCACGCTGGGGTGATTTAGCGTTGAAGTCGTTCTCCACGGTGAACTTTTCGCTGATTTTTTCCAGAAACTGCACGACAGTAAGACCTTTCAAGTCTTTCACTGCCCTGTTGTAATCCAGAACCTTCAACTGATTATGCGGGAAAAAGACAGCAAGCACATGATCCGATTCCTGCACCTGGCCTTCTTTGCGCCGCTTTCGGGCAACAGCCGCCCCGGCAGCGGCACGATGATGCCCGTCGGCAATATAAAGTGCGTCCACCTGGGCAAACTCGTTTTTCAGTTCACTGATCAGCCCTTCATCCGTTACTACCCAGGCGGTATGGATCACACCATCGTCGGCGGTAAAATCATATTCCGGCGGTTCGGCAACAACCTTGTCCACGATAGCGTTGATGCGCGGGCGTGACGGATAGCTGATAAACACCGGACCGGTCTGGGCATTCACGTTATCGACATGGCGAATGCGGTCTTCCTCTTTGTCTTTCCGGGTCAGTTCATGTTTTTTGATTCTGCCTTCGTCGTATTCCGCCGCTCTCATGACCCCCACAATACCCGTTTGTACCTGTGAACCCATCTGTTGGCGGTATATGTAATAGCAGGGGGATGGATCCTGAAACAGGATCTCATCTTTGATGAGTTTGCTGAAGTTGCGTTTGGCCGTTTCATAAATCACCGGGGCGTCCGGCGAAGTCCCGTCCGGCACATCGATTTCTGATTTCTCAACGTGCATAAAGCTCAACGGTTTGCCTTCAACGGCTTTTTGCCCCTCTTCCCGGGTCATCACATCGTATGGAAGAGCTGCAACCTGCGATGCATAGATTGTCTGCGGACGAACTGCTTTAAAAGGTAATACGGAAGCCATCAAAATTCCCTCTGAAAAAATATATTGTTGCGATGCTAGTAACACAATGGCATAATCCAATCAATATCAAATTGGTTATATCCGGGGAAAAAAGATGAAAAATACACTTGTTTTTATTCACGGGCTGGAAAGCACGTCTCAGGGGACCAAGGCACAATATTTCCGGAAGCTGTTTCCTCAAATGATAATTGAAGATTACACCGGTGACTTTCAAAAACGAATGCAAAAACTCAACAGCCTTCTCGGCGGGTTGGACAACCTGATTCTTGTGGGATCGAGCTTTGGCGGACTGATGGCCGCATGGTTCGCCCTGGAGAACGAGCCAAGGGTAAAAAAACTGATCCTGCTTGCTCCCGCTCTTATTCTGGAGGGTTTTGAAAACGCGGCAAATCAGAAACTGCAGATTCCCGTGATTCTTTATCACGGGATCAAAGATGACGTCGTCAATCCCGGCACCGTAAAAAAAATTGCCGAAAAAACCTTCGCCCGGCTGGAATATCACCTGGTTGATGACGACCACCCGCTGAGCAATGTCTTTCCCACGCTTGACTGGCCGAAAATGCTCTCTTAGGGGCTGTCCCGTAACCCCGCATGACCTCGTGCCACCACGCGGGGACAAGTAAAATGTCCTCCGCCGGCGGAGGTGGCGCGGAGCGCCGGAGGTGGTGCCCTTTACTGGCGGTGAATAACCTCCCCCAAACCCCCTCAGACTGTGTCATAATGTCATTGCGAGGGAGGGAAACGACCGAAGCAATCTCATAAGTTCACGAATACATAAGATTACCACGACGCCTGAGAGGCGTCTCGTAACGTGTGACCTGAAAGGTTATGACAAAGAAGAATTGCGACACAGTCTGCCCTTCAAAGGGGGACATACCCTCGTGATAAGGTATTCGGCGTGCTCGGGGGAGCATGCCCTACAGGCTGAGACACAGGTCAGTCAGCATAAAATTGTTCCACCAGCTCCAGATACTCGGCCAGCAACTTGCGGCTGACAACGAAAATATGCCCGATATTCTTTTCGATGATGCGGTTGAGATGCGGGCTGGTATAGTGGACATTCCCCTTTTCCACCTGCCCCCAGGTCTGACCGGCCACACAGGACCCCGCCGGTGCGATAGGATCCCTTAATCCTTTATAATCAAAAATCCTTACGCCTGCCTTTTTCAGGATTTTCATGTTCACGGGCTTGCCGTCAAATTTGGGATTGGCAGACGGCAGACAATAGGTGCCTTCATAAATCTGGTTGCCCAGAAACACATTCTGGATCCATTGGATATGAGCGGTCACGGGAAATTTTGTCCCGTGGGTCAACCAGTAGAGGAATGGCGCCGCATCGGCGATGGACTCTTTGATTTCCGCACGTCCGTAAAAACCTAAAACAACGGTATACTGGACACCGGGCTGGATTTCATTCATTCCCGCTTCAATCACCTGGGGCGGTATATTGACGGCGCCAAAAAGTTCCTTCATCAGGTAAGGATCGTAGTCACGGCGGATGAGGGTACGAATCGGGGCGTGACCGCTATCTTCATCGTCAAACTTCGTGGGAGAGGCCATCAGGGCGATTTTCTTGATATCCATTTGTTTTCCGGATGCCAGCCGCTCCTCGGCCCTTCTTGCCAGGTAAGGCATCATGATCGTTCCGCCCATGCAATACGCCATCATGTAGATCTCTTTGCCGGGATGCCTTTTCTTAATCATGTCAATATAAAGATCGGGGATTGCTTTTCCGTAAAAGTCCAGCCCCAACTCGGTTTCTTCCCATCCCGGATCACCATGATCAACCAGATAGATAGCGTAACCTTTAAGGTGCAGGGCTTCAACAACGGACTTGCCGGAAGCCAGGTCAAAAAGCTCCGGCCGGTTGATAAGCGGTGTCGCCATGTAGACAATTTTACCGTTGGATTTTATGCCTTTGGGAACCGGATAATAACGCAGACTGACCCGGTGGATCCGGGATCCCTTCACATATTCGTACGCGGAACAGCCAATGTGGCCCCCGGTCGCTCTTTCGGAATATTCTTTGATATCAAAAGCATTTTCCGCATAAAGATTTTCAAGACGGACATAATTTTCAGCCAGATATTCCTCAAAAGAAGTCAGCAGGTTCCCGTCCGGCCCGGTTTTGGCAAAGGGAAGATACCCGTTTGCAAACGGTTTTTCCGTAATCAATACCAGCAGGCACTTCAGGAGTTCTTTCATGGCTTTCAGGCGCGTCAAACCGATGTTATTATATTGATGCTCCAGCTGGGAGAATTCATCCATATAGTTTTTCAGATAGTCTTTTCCCTTCGCCGTCGTGCAGATCCGGTGAGCTTTTTCACGGTTAAATTTTCCGTCAATGATAAAAAAACCGGTCAGGGTATATAGAAGCCGGGAATAATTTTTATAAATCCAGCCGTTCACGTCAGCTATCGCATCGGGATTTCTGGATGCGCCAACCGCAATGCGCGCACTGGCTTTGATCGGCCTGATGAATATATCCAGGAGCGCGCTTTGCCATGCCGCAGCGACCGCCCAGGGTCCGAACACATTGATATCCTTGCTGATGGAGTCAAGAATCCGCTGATAACCGAACAGGCCTCTCACCTGTGAGCCGATAAGCTTGCTTTTCCAGGCCAGAGCGGTATTTACGGACTCCAGGTTGTCGGCCGGTGATAAACCGATGATGTTCAAAAGCTCATCGGGCGTAATTTTAGGTTCCGTGGCATGATTTCCCTTATCCATTGGCGCTCCTTCCTTCAGACCAGACTGAGTGATTTTAACTGCTATGATCAATTCCTGTATAATAATATCATACTATATCCCGTCCTGAAAATCAGCCGAAATACATACCGGAATACTTACCAAAATACATTGACAAAAAAAATCTTCTATATTAAAAATTTACTGAAATTAAAGAATAATCATTGCCGGAAAACTGCCACCGGCACGATCGATCCGGTAATGCAACGAATGAGTGTTTTCGTTGTTTTCTGTAATTTTTAATTATTCAACCAATAATTCCTGTATCACCTATACCTTAACGAGGTAACCATGTCTGAAGAAGGCAAAACATTTCCTTTCAATGAATCTTCCATTTTCCCGTGGCTGAAAGATGCCACGGATATGTGGCTTAATCTGGCACAAGCCGTGCCCTCCGGCACGGACTCCGCGCTGAAAACGCAAACCGCGGTCCAGAATCGTTTTACCCGGCAGCTGGAAACCAACCTGAATCTGCTCAAATCATTTTCCCGGATGATGAGTGAACCCGAATCCGCTTCCGCAGCCGCCAATTCTTTCAGCGCATTGCCGGAAATTCTTCTGAAAATGGCCGGTTCCGGCTTTGACGTGGCCATGCAGATACAAAACCATTTGATGGAAAAGGCGGGCAACATCGGTAAACGAACGGAAGCCTATAACTTTGACAACCTGGATCAGGATGTATTCAAAGCCCTCACGGAAATCTATGAAAAGGAACTGCGGCAATACCTGAAAATTCCGCCGCTGGGTTTGACCCGTTTTTATCAGGAACGTTTTAACGAACTGCTGGACAAGCACAATCTTTTTGAAACCACACTGGCAGAATTTCTTTCTATTCTCTACCTGCCGATGGAAAAGTCTTTCAGGGTTCTTCAGGAAAAACTGCAGGAGATGGCCGAGGAAGGGCATCTGCCCAGTGACACGAAAGAAAGTTATGGAATGTGGCTGAAAATACTGGAAGGCCACTATATGAGCCTCTTCAAATCCAAAGAATACACGGACGCGCTGCACCGGACCCTGAACAAGCTTGAAGATTTCCTCATTGCCAAAAATGATGCCATGCGTGATTTCCTCCAACTGATGCCCGTTGTAACCCACAGAGATATGGATGACCTGTACAAGGAATTTCACCTGTTGAAAAAACGGGTCAAGGAACTGGAAAAGAAGATAAGTGTTTTGCAAAAAAGCTGAAGGAGCGGGAAACAACGGTCTTTTTTTACATTGAACAAACCATGACCAACGACTTTCGGAAGGAAACCTTCTTTAATGAATTCAACAAAAATCCCCATTGACCTCATTATGGCGCGCATGGCCGAAGATGCGGAGAAGGCGCAGAAGCGCGTTTCCAAAGCATCCGACGTCCTGCTGGGCGAGCTACACTGCGAGCTCGGTCTTACGCCCTACGAAATTGTCTATGAAGAAGACCGGGTCAAATTAAAACACTACTCTCGCAACGAAAACGCGGAAAACAAGCTGAAAACGCCCCTTTTGGTGGTCTACGCGCTGATCAACCGCGAAACCATGCTGGATTTGCAGCCGGACCGAAGCGTCGTAAAAACTTTTCTGCAGGAAGGCATCGACCTGTACATGGTGGACTGGGGGTACCCCAAGCCGAAGGACCGATTCCTGACCATCGACGATCATGTTAACGGATACATGAATAACATCATCGATTTTATCCGCGACAGGCACCAGGTCCCCAAAATCAACCTGATGGGCATTTGCATGGGCGGCACGTTTTCCGTCATTTACTCCGCGCTGCATCCGGAAAAAATCAAAAATCTGATCACCACCGTCACGCCCTCGAGCTTTGATAACGACAAGGGCCTGTTGCACATCTGGATGAAGGACATTGACGTCGGCCGGATGATCCGCACCTTCGGCAACATTCCCGGAGATCTGATGAATTTAGGTTTTCTCCTGCTCAATCCGGCCCGGTTGATGATTGATAAATATGTCGGTTTTATGGAGAACATGGATAACAGGGATTTTGTGGAAAACTTCGTGCGCATGGAGCGCTGGATTTTCGACAGTCCGGATGTCCCTGGAGAAACATTCCGCCAGTTTGTAGAAGACTGCTATAAAAACAACCTGCTCATTCAAAGCAAAATGCACCTTGACGGCAAAAAAGTGGATTTGAAAAATCTGACCATGCCGCTGATCAATTTTTATGGTGAGTACGACCATCTGGTACCGCCCGAGGCATGCAATCAGCTGACAAGCGCTGTGGGCAGCAAAGATACCCAGGATGTCTGCCTGGAAACAGGGCATATCGGCATTTACGTCAGTTCCAAGTTCCAACGGCAATTCGCGCCCCGGATTGCGCAATGGCTGAAGGAACGCGACCAGACAGATCAAGCTGAACCGATCCGAAAGCAGCAGCCCGTGTCGGACAACAAAAAACAGGCAGCAGCGAAAAAACCAAAGACAGCACCGAAGGGAAAGAAAAAGCGAGAGGCAAAACCCGCGGGGGCAGTAAAAAAACCGCTTCCCATGCCTCAGCCCATTCAACAAACAACGGCAAAAAGAGGAAAGTCATTGCTCATCCAAAGAATTTCTGAAGCTATATAAAAAAAGGGAGATGGAATCATGTCAACGGAAGAAGGATATTTTCGGGCTTTAAGCAAACTGAGCAAAGAAATGGCTACAACGGATGACTATATGAAAATTGGGCATCTGATTGTCTCGACGGCCGTCAAAACCCTGAAAGCAAAAGCAGCCGTCGTCTTTATGATTGATGAAAATTCGGAAGACTCCATCAGCAATACCGCCATCGTTCAGGTTGGACTTTCCGAAAAATACATCCACGCGGGACCGGCTCACGCCGTCAAGATCAGTCCACAGTTACTGAAGGACGGTTACATGTATTTCAGGGATGCAACAACCGACAAGCGGCTGGCTAACCGCGATGCAAAGAAAAAGGAGGGTATTGGCTCGATTTTATCCGTGCCGGTTATGGATAAAGGCAGAATGCTTGGCGTCCTGAGTCTTTACACCAAAGATATCCGTAAATTTACCAAAGATGAAATCGATTTTCTGTCCATTCTAGCGGAGCAGGGCGGTTCGGAGATCGAAAACGCCATCCTGGTCCAGAGGCTGCGCCGTCAGTCGCGTACCTTTCTGAAATTGGCTGCAAGTATTTCGGAAAGTCTGGATGTAAAAGCGATATTACAGGCCATGACTCAAGATCTGGTTAAATCCCTGCGTCTTAAGGCATCTTCCGTACTGCTGCTGGAGGAAGACAAGCGCACGCTGCGGAGAGTTGCCAATTTCGGCTTGAGTGAAAAATACCTGAACAAGGGACCGGTCAGAGCAGATAAAAATATTGCCGAAGCTTTAAAAGGCCGCACGATCAGCATTAAAAATGCGCTCAGTGACGAAGGCATTCAGTATAAGAAAGAGAAAAAAGAAGAAGGCATTGTCTCCATGCTGTATGTTCCCATCAAATCGAAAGAAGAGGTTATCGGCGTCCTGATTGTATACAGCGGAAGGGAACGGGAATTTGCGGAAGATGAAGTTCTGCTGGTAACGGCGCTGGCCTACCAGGGCGGCCTTGCCATCAACAATGCATGCACCTATATGGTTATGCAGGATGACATCAAGGATTTGAAGGAGAATAT
>CAYMYR010000050.1:0-10170 GCA_964394715.1 uncultured Smithella sp. | reverse complement strand
CGGGGAAAAGCATTGATAAGCTGCAAGTTGGAGACGCGGCGGAATTTGCCAAAACAGTATCGGAAACGGATATCTATCTGTATGCGGGCATCACCGGCGATTTCAATCCGGCGCATGTAAACGAGAACTACGCAAAAAATACTTTCTTTAAAACAAGAATCGCGCACGGAATGCTCACGGCAGGATTCATTTCGGCCATTATTGCCAACCAGCTGCCCGGCCCCGGAACCATTTATCTGAAACAGGAATTAAGTTTTCTCGCACCGGTGCACATCGGCGACACCATCACAGCGCGCGTGGAAATTCTTGAACTGAATACTGAAAAAAATCGGGTCCGTTTGAAAACCACCTGCAGCAATCAGGACGGCGTTACGGTGCTTGATGGTTTTGGGCTGGTCAGCCCTCCCAAAGCACCAAAACAATGATCTTACGGACGGACCTAATCCTTCGCTTTATTACTCCGTCATTAATTTATGACCACAGCGTCATTCCCGCGAAAGCGGGAATCCAGTGCTGTTAAATGATTTTCGGATTTCGGATCAAGTCCGGAATGCCATCTTTGTTACGTTTAATTGCCGAAGTAATAATGTAAAAAAAATCCGCCGCGACAAATCACGGCGGATTTTTTCCAAACTGTACATTTTTATTTCTGCGCGAAAAATGCTTCTACTTTCTTGAAGTTCTCGTCGGCGGCCGCTTTGAATTCATCACGTCCCTTCTTGTAGGTCTTAATCCAGTCATTGATCAGCTTTTTTCCCTCTTCCGGGAAAAAGGCCGTCTGCTGCTGCATCATGGCCGTGATCATTTTCTCTGTCTGATCCTGAATAACGGCCATCGCATCGAATGAATTGTCGAAAGCCTTCTTGTTAAAATCTACCATCTGTTTTGCAATCTGTTTTGGTTCCATCATTTCCTCCTAAATTTTGTTTTTCGTTTTTGTTTGTTTATCGACTATACATTGCTTATGAAATCCGGAATCTGTTTCATCCTTCTTTTTGAATGAATTACAAATTCCCCCCCGGTTTTATTATTGCTTCGTTGCCTGGAACATATCTACACAGGAAGTTAACATTTTTTCCAATCTTGAATAATTATCCCTTGCAGCCTCTTTAAAATCTCCCGTGCATTTTTTATAAATTCCATGCCAGTCATTCATAATGGATCTTGATTCCTCAGGAATCCACGGTAATTGCTTCATCACATTATCGACTGCCTTGACAGTGTGCTCCTGCAACATAACTACGGCATTAAAGCCGTTTTCAAAGGATGCCTTATGGGCTTTGATCATTTTCTTTGTCATTTCATCATTATACATAATTCATCTTCCTTTTTTTGTTTGTCTTGTAGCTAATTATAACCAGCAATTTTGCTTTGTCAAGAGGAAAATGTTGCAGTGCAATATAAACCCGTCCATTATATTTCATGCAATTCATTTCATTTTATATAATATATTCAGATACTTGAATTAAAACAGATAGCCAATAACCAGCCAATCATTATTTTAGGTTGCATTATTTATCGCAATTGCGTAATCATAAGAAAGGAAAGAAACATGGACGAAAACACCCTTCATCTGAAAAAATACGCGAACCGCCGTCTTTATGATACGGCAAAAAGTGTTTACGTTACGCTTGATTATGTAACCGATGCCATCCGCCAGGGAAGACAGATCCAGGTAATCGATGCGAAAACCGGCGAAGATGTCACTCCGGCAATTCTCACACAGATTGTTCTCGAAGAGGCACGGAAAAATAAATTTCTTCTCCCCTCCCCCCTGCTTTATCTGATCATCCAATACGGGGAAAATCTTCTGTCTGATTTTTTCGAGAAATATCTGGAACAAACCATTAAAAATTATCTGTTGTTCCGAAATATGGCCGACGATCAATTCAAAAAATGGCTCGATTACGGTGAAAATTATTCAAAAATGAATCCAAAGGCAATGGCCGGCCTGTCATCCTTTAAGCCTCTTTTTGATCTGTTTGCCCCGCAACCGGGACAGCAAAAAAACAAAGAAGACCATAAGAAAAAATAAGATTGAGGCATTGGGGCCAACGCTACCCTGTCAACTATTGCCTTGACATTATTCTTTTCATCTCTTAACATGCCGCAAAATTCGGATATGAATGTTTACCAGTCTATGTACTCGAAAAAAATAGTCATTCGCTACACTCCAGACACAGTCCAGCAGCCGGTCATCTACCTGCTTGCCCAGAAGCACAATCTTGTTTTCAATATTCTTAAAGCCAGAATATACCCCCGGCGCGAGGGCGTCATTGTTCTGGAGCTCAGCGGACAAAAGGAAGATTTCGACCGCGGTATTCGCTTTCTGAAAGAAATGGGGCTGAAAGTCGAGCCTCTTTCGAAAAGTGTGAGCCAGAACACAGACAAATGCGTTCATTGCGGCGCCTGTACCGGTTTTTGCCCGACCGGCGCCCTGTCTTTTGAGAAAAAAACTCAAAAAGTCCTGTTTGATCCTGAAAAATGCAACGGCTGTGAACTGTGTGTTTCAGCCTGTCCGGTTCGCGCTATGGAAATTAATTTAATGTAATTAAAAACCTATAAGTTGGAAAGGCACCAGAGACGCTCATGGGAACAGCAAAAAAAGGTTTTGACAATGAAAAATATATATCCCAGCAAACCGAATCGATCTTAAAACGCGTTGAAAGATTCAACAATAAGCTCTACCTCGAATTTGGCGGCAAACTCCTCTATGATTACCACGCGGCCCGTGTGCTTCCCGGCTACGACCCCAATGTTAAAATGCGGCTCATCAAAGAGCTCAAGGATCGGGCGGATATCCTGCTCTGCATTTATGCAGGGGATATCGAAAGAAAAAAAATCCGCGCGGACTTCGGCATCACGTATGACGCGGACGCAATGAAACTTATTGATGATCTGCGCAGCTGGAATATCAGCGTAAGAGGCGTTGTGATTACGCGTTTTGAAAATCAGCCTTCCGCGGTTTTATTCAAAAACAAACTCGAACGCCGGGGGATCCGGGTCTTTACACACCGTTTCACAAAGGGCTATCCGACCAACGTGGATCTGATCGTCAGTGATGAAGGCTACGGCGCCAATGAACGCATCCCGACAGAAAAACCGCTGGTAATCGTCACGGGACCGGGACCGGGCAGCGGAAAAATGGCAACCTGCCTTTCGCAACTTTATCATGACTACAAAAACGGCATTAAATCCGGCTATGCCAAGTTTGAAACTTTTCCGATCTGGAATCTGCCGCTCAAGCATCCGGTCAACATTGCGTATGAAGCGGCAACCGCCGATATCCGGGACTTCAACCAGATTGACCCGTTCCATCTGGAAGCCTACGGTGAAGCCTGCGTCAACTACAACCGTGATGTGGAAGTGTTCCCGGTCTTAAAAAGAATTCTGGAAAAAATCACCGGTGAGCCTTCATTTTACAAATCTCCGACAGACATGGGCGTCAACCGCGCCGGTTTTGCCATTATCAACGACGATGTGGCAAAGGAAGCCTCCAAGCAGGAAATCATCCGCCGGTTTTTCCGCTACCGCTGCGAATACGCCATGGGGTTTTCGGACAAAGAAACAGCCCAGCGCGTTGAATTATTTCTGAACGATTTTAATCTGAAGCCGGAGAACCGGCGAGTGGTAATGCCTGCCCGTCAGGCGGCGCAGGAAGCGATGGAACGTGAAAGGGGCAATGAAGGAATCTTTTGTGGCGCCGCCATTGAACTCGCCGATGGTTCGATTATCACCGGCGGTAATTCTCCGTTGATGCACGCGGCGTCCAGCGTGGTTATCCATGCAATCAAACATCTGGCCGGTATTCCCGACAAGATAAAACTGCTTCCCCCCAACATCACGGATTCGATCGGCCGGCTGAAAACGGAAATCCTGAACGAAAAGAATGTCAGCCTCGATCTGGAGGAGGCGCTCATCGCTCTCAGCATCAGCGCCACCACAAATCCGGCCGCGGCACTGGCCATGGAAAAATTAAAGGAATTGCATAACTGTGAAGTTCACATGACCCATATTCCTACGCCCGGAGATGAAGCGGGTCTTCGGCGGATGGGCGTCAATCTGACCACGGATCCGAACTTTTCAACGAATGATCTTTTTATCACCTGAAAGGCTTATTTTCCTGCTTCGTCCTTGGAAGAATCAAGCTGTTTATTGATTTCCGCGGGGAATTTTGCAATCTTGCCCCCGATTTCCGCGGTATCCTGCCAGAAACGGCTTAACTTAGTGCCAATCGCTTCTCCACCGGCTTTAAATGTTGCAACGGATGTTTTTATTTTGTCGGGCATGGATGCCGGGTCTTTGAAAAGGTAGGCACCTCCGCCGAGAAGAACGACTAAAAGAACGATAATGGCCAGTTTCACCAATTTGCTTAAAATGAAATACAGAATCATGACAACGAGAAAAATGGCAAGCATTGTGAAAGCCGCAGGGTTCGCCTGGAAATAAGCCCCAACAGATTCCATGGGATAATGTCTCCTTCCGGTTTTTTCTGATTTCCTATATTTCTATCGCATTTTTAACAGAAAATCCATTTTTTGTTTGTCTTGACAAGAAACGGGCAGCCTGAAAATAATAACCATTGTAATCAGATTTGAGATGATGTATCCGCCGGATGAACATGATGAAAGAAACAAAAATAACCATCGGACTGACCACACTGGGATGCAAGGTGAATCAGTGTGATTCAGCGGCCATCGCCGGAGAACTGCAATCAGCCGGCCATATCCTTGTGCCGTTCGATTCCTTTGCCGATGTATACATTATCAATACCTGCACGGTAACTTCTTTTGCCGACTTTCAGGCGCGGCAGCTCATCCGACGGGCAAAACGAGCCAATCCCGCCGCCCGCATTGTCGTAACCGGATGCTATGCGCAAACACAGCCTCAAACTCTGACCGCCATCGACGGTGTTACCCTGGTGGTAGGAAACGACAACAAACATCGGATTGTCGAGCTTCTGAACCATCCGGGCCGGAATTTTCCCCAAATCATTGCGTCCGATATTTTCCTTCAGAAGCAGTTCATTTCGACTTCTTTCTTACCATGGACAGGCCGCACCCGGGCTTTTTTCAAAATCCAGGACGGCTGCAATGCGTTTTGCAGCTACTGCATTGTCCCTTATGCCCGCGGTATCAGCCGCAGCCTGCCCTTCCAGGACGTAATCCGGGGCGTGAAAAATTTCATCAGCCAGAATTACCGGGAGATTGTACTCAACGGCATCCACCTGGGACAATACGGACAGGATTTGCAGCCCGAAACCGATCTCGTCCGGATACTCGAATGCCTGTTATCAGAAAATCCCGGAACAAGGTTTCGCCTCAGTTCCATCGAGCCCAATGAAATATCAGAGGATCTGATTCTCCTTTTCAACCGGTATCCAAACCTCTGTCCACACCTGCATATTCCCCTGCAAAGCGGTGATGACTCCGTCCTGAAAATGATGAAGCGCAATTACGACACGGCGTTTTTTCGCAACCGGATTGAAAAAACTCTCCAGGCCGTAAAAGACATTGCCATCGGGATTGACGTGATGGCAGGCTTTCCCGGCGAAGGGGAAAAAGAATTCTCAAACACGCTGCGGCTGCTGGAAGACCTGCCCGCCGCCTACCTGCATGTATTTCCCTACTCTGAGAGACCCGGAACTGCGGCCCTCGCGATCCAGCCGAAGGTAAATGAGAAAATCAGGAAAGAACGTGCCGCCATCCTCCGGGATCTTGGCGTAAAAAAAAGAGAAATGTTCTCCCGGCGGTTTATCGGAAAAACACTGCCGGTGCTGGTTGAACAAAGCCCGGATAAGAAAACAGGACTTGGCAAAGGGTTCTCGCATAATTATCTTCCTGTAATACTGGACAAACACCATGGAACTTTAGTAAATACAATCGTCACCGCAGAAATCGAACAGTACCATGAAGGCAGGGTCACAGGCAGGATTGTTCATGAATAAAAACAGGTTAAAACGATTAACGGATCTCCAGGAAAAACTCCACTATGTTTTCCGGGACATGGATCTGCTTTCTACCGCCCTGACTCACCGCTCCTACACCCATGAAAATCCGCAGCCGGGCACAGACGATAACGAAAGGCTTGAATTCCTGGGGGACGCTGTTTTGGGATTATGTGTCAGCGATCTGCTAATGAAGAAGCACCCCGGCTTTGACGAAGGAACCCTTTCCAAAATGAGGTCTCTGATGGTCAACGAAAAACCCCTGGCTCAGCTGGCGGGAAAACTTGCCCTGGGAGATTGTCTTCTGCTGGGACGCGGAGAAGAGCTTTCCGGCGGGCGCTCCAAAGAATCGCTTCTGGCCAACGCCCTGGAAGCCTTGATAGCCGCCATTTATCTTGATTCCGGATTCAGCAGAACAAAGACCATCATCAAACGCCTGATGAAACCCCTTTTGGATGATGAGACCCTGAACGCGCAATGCATCGATTATAAAACGGCCCTTCAGGAATTTTGCCAGAAGAAATACAAATCTGCGCCGCTTTATACCCTGCTGGATTCAAGCGGTCCCGATCATGACAAAACATTTGAAATTGAAGTAGCTATCGGCAGTGACATCCGGCAAACCGGCCGGGGAAAAAGCAAAAAAGACGCTCAAAAGCAGGCGGCACAAAAAGCCTGGGAAAGTATTCATCATGCAAAAAGCTCCTGAAAAACACATTTTGGGGAAACCCCTGATTATTCCCATTTTTATCATGAACAGCGGATGCCCGCAGCGCTGCATTTTCTGCAATGAAAAAATAGCCGCCGGCAACTTCGCACCTGAAGTGACGAAAGCTTTTTTTGACAGCGAGGTTGCCTCTTACCTTTGCTGGAACAAAGACAAAATTCGCAGCGTGGAGATCGCTTTTTATGGCGGCAGTTTTACCAATCTGGATTCCGATTATCAAAAGCGTCTCCTGACCTGGGCCAAAACCTACATTCAAAAAGGGCAGGTGTCTTCCATCCGGATTTCCACAAGACCGGATTTTATCGACGACGATCAGCTGAAATTTTTGTATTCCTGCGGTGTCCGGACGATCGAGATCGGCGCCCAGTCATTCAACGATGAAGTCCTTCGCAAATCCTGCCGGGGTCATGACGCCCGCGCAACGGTGGAAGCCATGAAACGGCTCAGGCAGCAAGGCTTTGCAACCGGACTGCACCTGATGGCCGGCCTGCCGCTGGAAACCCGTGAAATGTTCATGGAGAGCATTGAAAGAACCATTGAGCTGCACCCGGACACCGTGCGTATCCATCCGGTTCTTGTTTTCAAAGACACGGCG
Source organism: uncultured Smithella sp. (assembly GCA_964394715.1). Classification (GTDB taxonomy): domain Bacteria; phylum Desulfobacterota; class Syntrophia; order Syntrophales; family Smithellaceae; genus UBA8904. The sequence goes on along the minus strand of CAYMYR010000050.1, from coordinate 2,901 downwards.
CTGGCTGACGAATACCGAGCAGGCCGCTATCAGCCTCTGTCTCTTGATGAGGCAGTCGAGTGGTGCTGTCTGGCCCGGGAAAAACTGGTACCCGCAGGCATCCGCATCATCCGCTTCGGTCTGCAAATGACGCCGGAAATGAGTCAGGAAGGGGCTGTTCTGGCAGGTCCTTTGCACCCGGCCTTCGGCAGCCTGGTTTATTCTGCTGTTTTTTACACAGCCATCAGGCAATTGCTGAAAAACGTGACCCCGAATATCCGTGAATTTCGATTCAGCGTCTCCAAACATGATCTTTCCAATTTTCATGGCCTGGGCGGCAGAAATATTGAAGCAATAAAAAAACTTTACCCGGAAGCGCATATCGTTATAGACTCCGATCACCATGTCCCTCCGGGAAATATATCCCTGACCACCGAAGCCGGAGGGAATTATTCTATCGACATTCCGGGTATTGCTAAAGCAATGGAGAACGTTTGTGTATAAATCAGGCTTCATCGCCATCCTGGGCCGCCCCAATGTAGGGAAGTCAACTTTTTTTAACGCGATTATCGGCGACAAAATATCCATCGTCGCCAGTAAACCGCAAACGACGAGAAACCGCATAACGGGAATCAAAAACTATCCCCATGCACAGTTGATTTTTTTAGACACACCGGGAATACACCATGCAAAAAACCCGCTTAACCGGGCAATGGTTCACGCGGCACAGGATACCATCGGCGATGCCGATGTCCTTCTGGTGATGGTAGAGGCAAATGCCCGAATCGGACCTCATGATTTGTTCTTAATCGAATCGCTCAAAGAGGTCACAAAGCCGGTCTTTCTGGCGATCAACAAAATTGACTGTGTCGAAAAACTTTCTTTGCTCCCGCTGATTGATCAATACAGCAAACTTTATGATTTTGCGGGCATCTTTCCGATCTGCGCTTTAAAGGGCGACGGTCTGGAGGATTTGCTTGGCTCCCTGAAAGAGGCGCTGCCGGAGGGGCCACAGCTTTTTCCGGATGATATTGCAACGGACGCGACGGAGCGTTTCATCGCAGCGGAGTTCATCCGGGAACAGATTCTCATTTTCACAAACCAGGAAATCCCTTACGCGTCGGCAGTCACCGTTGATGCGTTCAGGGAAGATGAAGAAAAAAATATGATCCGCATCAGCGCAACCATTAACGTGGAAAAGGAATCGCAGAAAGCGATCATGATCGGCAAAAAAGGAGCCATGCTCAAAAAAATCGGGACCCGATCGCGTCTCGCGATGGAAAATCTTTTCGGCGCAAAGGTTTTTCTGGAATTGTTTGTTCGCGTCAGAAAAGACTGGACCAGCTCCGAAAAAATGCTGAAAGAGTTCGGATTAATCAAATAGAGGACGCATGCAGGCAAAACCAGTCATCGCCATTGTCGGCCGCCCCAATGTGGGCAAATCAACCCTTTTCAACCGCATCGCGGGAAAGCAAAAGGCCATCGTTATCGACGAACCGGGCGCCACGCGGGACCGCAACTACATGGACTGCTCGTGGCATGACAGGGCCTTTACCCTGATTGACACCGGCGGATTCGAACCGACCACCGAGGAGCGAATCCTCATACAGATGCGGGAGCAGACGAACCTGGCCATAGAAGAAGCGGATGTCATTATTTTCCTGATGGATGGCAGAGACGGCCTGACGCCGTCGGACGTTGAAATAGCCCGACAGCTGCGCGGCAGGGGGAAAAATATTTTCTATGCTGCCAACAAAGTTGACGGAGCACGTCATGAAGATCTTCTTACCGAATTTTACCGTCTCGGCATTGACGAGATCTATTCCATTTCCGCCCAGCACGGGCTTGGTGTTGACGAACTGCTGGCCCGCCTGACGGAAGGATTTCCCCCGACGACCGAAATTAAAAATGACCAGGACGAAACCATCGCGGTGGCGATTGTCGGTAAGCCCAACGTCGGCAAATCCTCGCTCATCAATCTGATTTCCGGGAAGGAAAGAAGCATTGCGAATCCCACGCCAGGAACAACGCGCGATGCCGTAGACACTACCATCAAGGTGCACGGCCGTCATTATCTGCTGATTGACACGGCGGGCATCCGCAGAAAAAACAAGATCAGTCTTACCCTGGAGAAATACAGCGTCATCCAGGCGCTAAAAACCATCAACCGCTGCGACATTGCGCTGATAATGATTGATGCGGAAGAAGGAATGACCGAACAGGACGCCAAAATTGCAGGCCTTGCGTATGAACGCGGCAAGGCCTGCATTATCGTGGTCAATAAATGGGATAAAATTGAAAAGGACAATTCCACCGTCGGAAAGTTTGTTGAAGACATCAAGGACAAAATCAAGTTCATGGATTTCGCGCCCATACTTTTCATATCCGCCCTGACCGGGCAGCGCGCACCCAAAATATTTGAACTGATCAATGAAGTCTATATTCAATACACGAAAAGGGTGGACACTTCGCCCTTAAACAACCTGGTGGAGAGATCCGTCAGGAAAAATCCGATGGCCCGCTATCAGAACCGGTCCATGAGCATCTCCTACGCGACACAGACCGGCATTAAGCCGCCCACTTTTATCTGCTTTGTCCCCCACGCCAAAGGCGTTCACTTTTCATATGAGCGCTACCTGATGAATTCCATCCGCAGCGAATTCGGGTTTGACAAGGTTCCGATCAAACTGATCTTCCGCAAAAAACGATAATTCCCTCCTTGTCCCCCTCATGGAGGCAGACTGTGTCGTAATGTCATTGCGAAGGAGCAACAGCGACTGAAGCAATCTCCTAAGTAGCCGAATACACGAGATTGCCACGACGCCTGAGAGGCGTCTCGTAACGTGTGACCTGAAAGGTTATGACCATTCTGCATTGTGACACAGTTTCAGGGGGCAGGGGAGGTTGTGATCTGCCAGCGAT
>CAYMYR010000049.1:9525-19185 GCA_964394715.1 uncultured Smithella sp. | reverse complement strand
CAGCAATCTTTTCGGCTTTTGGTTTTATTACTATTATGCGTCGGTCTGCCTGTCGCTGAGGAGGACTTGGTAAGGTAATTTAAACCAACAACAGCCATGGGTAGACCGAAAGGAAGCCGCCCATGGCTTTTTTGTTTTTAAGGTCATGGCAGCAAAAGTCATGGCCTTTTTTATTCGCAGAGGAGGAATTTATGATTATAGTCATGAAGAGTCATGCAACAGCAAAACAGATTGAAGATGTGGTGCAATGGATTGAATCCGTGGGATACAAGGCACATCCTTCCAGCGGTGTGGAACGCACCATTATCGGAGCGGTCGGCGACAACCGGGACAAGGCGGTGCTCAAATATGCCGAGTCGCTGCCGGGTGTGGAAAAGACCATGCCGATTCTCAAACCCTACAAACTGGCCAGTCGCGAAACGCATGAAGGGGACACCGTGATTAATGTCGGTTCGATTCAAATCGGAGGCCCGGAATTTGTCGTGATGGCCGGGCCGTGCGCGATTGAAAGCGAAGAACAATTGCTGGAGAGCGCCTATGTTGTCAAAAAAGGAGGCGGTCAGATTTTAAGGGGCGGCGCTTTCAAGCCGCGAACATCACCTTACAGTTTCCAGGGCATGGAAGAGGAAGGCCTCAAGGTCCTGGATTCCGTCAGCCGGAAAACCGGCCTGCCTACCGTGACCGAAGTGGTCAATCCGGCGGATGTTGATCTGGTAGAATCCTACGCCGATGTTCTGCAAATCGGCGCGCGTAATGTTCAGAATTTTGCACTGCTGAAAAAAGTCGGCCACGCGCGCAAGCCCGTGCTTCTTAAACGAGGGATGATGACAACTATTGAAGAGTTGTTGATGTCGGCGGAATACATTCTCTCTTCCGGTAATCCCAACGTCATCCTCTGTGAACGCGGTATCCGAACCTTTGAAACCAGCACCCGCAATACGCTTGACATCAGCGCCGTTCCGGTGTTGAAAAGCCTGACGCATTTGCCGGTGGTGATCGATCCCAGTCACGCCGCTGGAAACTGGAAGTATGTTATTCCTCTTTCCCGCGCAGCCGTCGCTGTGGGAGCCGACGGCATTATCGTGGAGGTGCACCCCGAACCGGAAAAAGCGGTTTCCGACGGTGCGCAGTCTCTCAAACCGGAAAAGTTCTATCAAATGATGGATGATATTCGCTTGATTGCCAGGGCGATGCGCAGCTGAATGAGGGAGTGTGTATGAGAACCTTGAAAGTCAATCTTGATAAAAAATCATTATCTTCTTACGAAATACGCATTGGAAAAGGCATTCTTGACCGTGTGATGCTTCTCATTGCAAAAAACCACAAGGCCGCGCGCTATGCGATTGTCACGGACAGCAATGTTAACAGACTTTACGGGCGGACCATGATCGATGGCATGGAAAAGGCGGGTCTGAAGGCATTTGTTATTGAAATTCCGGCGGGGGAATCTTCCAAAAATATTACGGTGGTGATGGATGTAGCAGGAAAGCTATTAGCCGAGGGCGCGGATAGGGAAACAATGCTGATCGCTTTAGGCGGCGGGGTGGTAGGAGACCTGACTGGATTTATCGCGTCGGTTTACATGCGTTCGGTTCCGTATCTTCAGGTTCCGACAACACTTATCGGGCAGCTGGACAGTGCGATAGGAGGAAAAACCGCCGTGGATCTCCCACAGGGAAAGAATCTGCTGGGCACGTTTTACCAGCCGCGTGCGGTGTTTGCAGATGTGAACTTTCTTGATTCGCTGCCGGATCGGGAGTTTAATAATGGTCTTGCGGAAATGATAAAATACGGCATTATTGAGGATGAAAGTTTGTTCAGGCGGCTGGAAGAGGATATGGATGCCATCAAAAGCAGAGACCCGGGGATGCTTTTGAAAATGATCGAAACCTGTTGCCGCATTAAAAAGTCGATTGTGGAGATTGATGAACGTGAACAAGGCCTCAGAAGAATTTTAAATTTCGGCCACACGCTGGGGCACGCTCTGGAAGCAGCTTCGGACTATAGTCTCTCCCACGGTGAAGGTGTGGCACTGGGCATGATTGCCGCCGCCCGTCTTTCCGTTATCATGAATTATCTTCCCAGGGTGGAATCAGACCGGGTAAAAAGTGTTATTGCCAGGGCGGGACTGCCGACAACGATTGATGCTTCCTTGTCCATGGACGAAGTGATCAGGCGCTTCAGGGCGGACAAAAAGAAGAGGGATGATGTGATTCATTTTGTCCTGATTAAAAAAATAGGCATGCCTTTTGTAAATGGAAGCATTCATGAGCAGCAGATTGCAGATGTCCTGGAGGAAATGAAAGATGAAACCGTCTCTTGATGAGTTGCGAGAGGAGATGAGGAAAAAAGACCGGGAGATTATCCGGCTCCTCAACGAGCGTTCCCGGATTTCTGTCCAGATCGGTAAGGTGAAAGGACAGACCGGGCTTGAAATCTACAATCCAGCTCAGGAAGCGAGGGTGTTTCGATATCTGCAGGAGCTCAATGACGGCCCGCTGTCGGGCAGACAGATGTCAGCGATTTTCCGGGAAATCATTTCTGCGTCGCGAGACTTGCAAAAGCCCATGAATATTGCGTATTTGGGGCCGGAAGGATCCTTCAGCCATCTGGCCGCGCGCCTGCATTTTGGCGCTTCCAGCAATTTCTTCCCGCAGCAGGGGATTGCACGTGTTTTTGATGAAGTGGAAAAAGGCGCCGTCGAATGGGGAGTTGTGCCTGTGGAAAATTCCCTGGAAGGTTCTGTGAATGTTACTTTGGATCGGCTGGTCCTGACCCCCCTGAAGATTCAGGCTGAAATGTATCTGCGTATCAGTCAGTGCCTGATTTCATCTGCTAAAAATCTGAAAAGCATTAAAAATGTCTATTCGCATCCGCAGGGTCTTGCTCAGTGTCAGTCCTGGCTCAGGTCCCATATGCCCAATGCAGTACTGGGCGAAATGGAAAGCACTGCTGCCGCGGCGCTCATGGTGCGGAAAATGAAAACGGCCGCGGCGATCGGCAGTTCGCTTGCCGCCGCCACCTATGGATTGAATGTTCTGGCGGAAGGGATTGAAGACAATCCGTCTAATACAACGCGATTTTTGGTGATCGGGCAGGGTGAAGGGACGCCTACGGGAGAGGACAAGACATCTGTTATCTTCGCGACGCCCGATTTTCCCGGATCGCTTCACCGCGCGCTGGCCTCCTTTGCCAAACGAAAAATTAATCTGGCTAAGATTGAGTCGCACCCTGTAAAGGAAAGAATGTGGGAGTATCTTTTCTTTGTCGATATGATCGGCCATATGCATGATAAGGCCGTTAAGGCCAGTTTGAAGGAGTTAAAAGATAAAACGGTCTATTTGAAGATACTGGGATCGTATCCTCAAGCCAAGGATGGATTATGATTTGCATACCCGTTACAGACAAGACGCACAAAGATGCGCTTCAGACTATTGAGAGAGGCGCCCAGGAAGCCGATGCAGTTGAGCTCCGCATGGATTTGATCCCTGACGGCGATCTGCCGGGACTGATTGACGCGGCCAGACGCGCATCCAAGCGAGTCAAAATCATTGTCACCTGCCGAAGACCGGAGGAAGCGCTCCTGCCGGAACCCATTGATTTGCCTTTCCGGAAAGAAGGCTTGAGCCTGGCTGCCAAAATCGATCTATTGAAACAGGCCGTCGAGTTGGGTGCCGATTTTGTCGATATCGAACTGGCCTGCGGAGACAGGGCCATCCGGCAGATTCTGTCCTTTATTCGCAGAAGGAAAAGCACTGCACGTGTGATAGTTTCCTGGCATGATATTTCCCAAACACCATCGCTTGCGGAATTAAAAACCGTATTCCAGTCGTGTGTGGAGGCAGGGGCGGATATTGTAAAAATTGTCCCTTATGCCCGGAAAATGGAGGACAACCTGAAAGTGCTGAGCCTGATCGACTATGCGATTGCCCGCGATCAAAAGATCATTGCAATGTGCATGGGAGAACTGGGTCAGATCAGCCGCATAATGGCACCGGTATGGGGCAGTTATCTGGGGTTCGCTGTATTGCGCGGCGGCAAAAAGTCTGCACCCGGCCAGATGACAGCCCGGACAATGAAAGAATTCCAGCATTTACTGCAAAGAAATAGACGATCAGTTCAACCCTGGCTTTTGCCGCCGGGTGCGTCCAATTTTGTTCTTCTGGGCCATCCCGTTCGTCATAGCCTCTCGCCGCTGATGCATAACAAGGCCCTGGAAGCCATGCAGATCGAAGGACATTACAGCGCCTTTTGCGTCAATGATCTCGCTGCGGCGATTGAAGGAATCCGGGGCATGAATATTCGTGGAGCTTCTGTCACCATTCCTTTTAAAACAACCGTAATGGAATATCTCGATGAGATTGATGAAGATGGGGCGGCCCTTGGCGCGGTCAATACGATTGTGAATGACCGGGGGCGGCTTGCCGGCTACAATACGGATTGGCTGGGCTTGATTACTGCGCTGGAAGACAGGATGAACATCGCGGGTAAAACGATTGCGATTATCGGTGCAGGAGGGACGGCGCGCGCGGCGGTTTACGGCATCAAAAAACAAGGCGGAAATCCGATCATCATCAACAGGACATTGGATAAAGCCAGGACACTTGAGACGCTTTTTGATTGTCCGTTTTATCCGCTTTCGGCAATCGGTAAAATCAGGGCCCATGTACTGATTAATACCACATCTGTCGGGATGTATCCGCAGATTCATCAATCACCGGTTCCCGCGCCGGTGCTGGTGAATTTTGAGCTGGTGATGGACGTGATTTACAATCCTTTGATGACCAAGTTGCTCCGGGACGCCGAGACCAGGGGAGTGAAGACGATTCCCGGTCTGGAGATGTTTGTGAGGCAGGGCGCCGGGCAATTGAAATTATGGACGGGAAAAGAAGCTCCCCTGGCGCTGATGAAAAAAACCGTTCGGGAGAGGTTAAAGAATATTGAAAACCGAGATGAATAAAAGAGGTGCTTTTGTAGCCGTTGACGTGCCCGGTTCGAAAAGTTTGACACAACGTGCCCTGATTGCCGCATCACTGGCAGAGGGAGAATCGCTGATTCGCCATCCCCTGGTGGCGGAGGATACACGTTACTTAATTGCAGGATTGAAAAAACTGGGTGCGAGGATCGAACCGGTCGATGATGGTTTTAAAATGATTGGTACCGGGGGAAATATTACCAATCAATGCAATGAAATATTTTTGGGGAACAACGGAACAGCGCTCCGCTTTCTTACGGCGCTGGTGTGCCTGGGACGCGGACGTTATGTCCTGACCGGTGAGAAGCGTCTGCAGGAGAGGCCGGTCGGACCGCTGGTTGCAGCTCTGCAGAATATGGGTGTGGCGATTTTCTGCCGCGACAACTGCCCGCCCGTGGAAGTGATGGCCAACGGTCTGAAAGGCGGCGAGATCACCCTCACGGACATTGAAAGCTCGCAGTATGTGTCTGCCCTGCTTTTATGCGGTCCTTATACCGCAAAAGGCATTATGCTGACCCTGGAGGGCAACATTGTCTCGGCTCCATATATCGATTTGACCGTTCGGGTGATGAATGATTTTGGCGCGAAAATCATGATGAGCGGAAAACATCAGTACATGGTCAGCACGCAGAACATTTATACGGGACGGGATTATTATGTGGAAGGGGACGCTTCCAGCGCTTCATACTTTTTTCTGGCTGCCGCCCTGGCCAAAAGAACGGTTCGCGTGCAGGGGGTCACCAGGAAAAGCGCGCAGGGGGATATCCGCCTGCTCAACATACTGGAAAAACTCGGATGCGAGGTTACAGAAGGGGAAACCTGGGTGGAAGTGTCCGCAGATCAGGATCTGATAGAGGGAGACATGACTTTTGATATGGGGGATATTCCGGACATGGTGCCGACGGCGGGCGTTCTTGCGGCTTACCGCAAAGGACGGACGATGATTACGAATGTCGCTCATTTGAGGATTAAGGAAAGCAACCGTCTTGCGGCAATGGTCGCGGAACTTAACCGGATCGGTATCCATGCGTCGGAACTGCCCGACGGTCTGATGGTGGAAGGAGGAATCCCCCATGGCGCGGATATCTCTACCTATAACGACCACCGGATTGCTATGAGTTTTGCTATTGCGGGGCTGGTTACGCCGGGTATGGTGATTGCGGATAAAAAGTGCGTGGATAAATCCTTCCCGGAGTTTTGGCGGGAGCTGGCAAAACTATGAAAATCATCCTTATCGGCTATCGGGCGTCCGGAAAGTCAACGATCGGAGCGATTCTTTCAAAAAAGCTCAAAATCCCGTTTGTCGACACCGATCAGATCATCATGGAAGAAACAGGCATGCCGATTAAGGAATTTGTGGCACAAAACGGATGGGAGGCCTTCCGTGAAAAAGAAACAAAAGTGATCGCTTCAGTCTGCGGCATGAATCTTTGTATTGTTGCCACGGGCGGGGGAGCGGTATTGGCCGATGCAAACAGAGAGATGTTGAAAAAATCGGGAACCCTGATATATTTAAAAACACCTTTACGCGATATTATCGAGAGGCTCAGACGGGATGCCCACAACGAACAAACGAGACCGCAATTTACCACGGAATCTCTTGAGGATGAAACGATGGCTGTCCTGAAGAAGCGCATTCCTGTTTACGAAGCCATTGCCGATTTTACGGTGGAAACAGACGGCAGAAATATTAGGCAGGTCAGTGACTGTATTTATCAGCATTTGTTCAACACGGGCATCGTATCCAAAATTAAAAAAAATAAAAAGAAGATTCAGCCGGAATGAATAGCGGGAGAAGGTTTTATGGCGGGAAATACCTTTGGCGAATTGTTTCGCGTAACCACCTGGGGGGAATCCCATGGTTTGGCGCTGGGCGCGGTGATCGACGGCTGTCCGTCCGGTATAAATCTGATCGAAGGTGACATCCAACAGGCCCTGGACCGCCGAAAACCATCCAAAGGGACGGCATCAACATCGCGCGCCGAGAAAGACCGTGTGGAAATCCTGTCGGGTGTGTTTCAGGGCAGGACGACAGGCACCCCGATATCGCTGGTCATCCGTAATGCGGATGCACAATCGGCAAGTTATGATGATCTGAAAGACATATTTCGTCCGGGGCACGGTGATTACACCTACCATAAAAAATACGGAATCCGCGACTGGCGGGGCGGCGGGCGTTCATCAGGACGGGAAACCGTGGCCCGTGTTGCCGCGGGAGCGGTTGCCGAAAAAGTGATCACCACGGCAGGAATGGAAGTGATCGCCTATACGAAAAGCATTGGCGGAATTGAGATGAATTCTGCCAATCTGACGACAGGTGAGGATTTTAAAAAGAAAGTACGCGAAAACGTCTTGTATTGTCCTGATCATGCAGCTGCGCAGGCGATGGAAGATCTGCTGGCCGATGTCCGCAGAGCAGGGGATACCCTGGGCGGTGTGGTCGAAATTATCGTGCGGGGCTGTCCGGCGGGGCTGGGCGAACCGGTGTTTGACAGGATGGACGCCGATCTGGCGAAAGGCCTCATGAGCATCGGAACGGTGAAGGCCGTCGAGATCGGGGATGGATTTGCGGTAGCCGCCAGAAAAGGCTCCGAAACGAACGATCCGATGGGAGTTTCGGGTTTTACGAAAAATTCTTCCGGAGGGATTCTGGCGGGAATTGCCACCGGCCAGGACATCATCCTCCGCGTCTACTGCAAGCCGATTCCATCGATTGCCCTGACGCAGCAAACGATTGATACAGACGGCCGGGAGCGGTCGTTTGAAATCAGTGGCCGTCATGACATTTGCGTTATTCCGCGAATTGTGCCGGTCTGCGAAGCGATGGTTTGCCTCACATTGGCCGACCACTGGCTCAGACAGAAGGCGGTCCGTCTATGAAGAAGGTAACCGTAGGCATTATCGGCGGGACTAACGGCATGGGGCGATGGCTTGCTGATCTTCTGACCACACAGGGTTTCACCGTACATGTCACCGGACGAAAAACGCAAATGAAGGCGGTAGACGCGGCTCGGATCTGTGATGTTGTCGTCATATCAGTGCCGATTGCGGCAACGTCCTCTGTGATTGCCGAGGTCGGTCCGCATGTCAGGAAGGGTCAGGCTCTGATGGATTTGACGTCGCTGAAGAAAGAACCGGTGGCGCTGATGCTTCAGTATTCTGAAGCGGAGGTGGTCGGGTGCCACCCGCTTTTCGGCCCTTCTGTAGCGGAACCGTCAGGACACAATATTGTTTTGTGCCGGGGCCGGGGAGATGCCTGGTACGCATGGATCAAGACAATCTTTGAAGAAACGGGATACACCGTTCTGGAAAGAACAACCGGCGAGCACGACCGGATGATGGCGATTGTTCAGGTCCTCAACCATTTCAATACCATTGCGCTGGGCATGGCGATTGCCGAAGCCGGAACTCCGCTTTCGGAAGTGAACCAATTTTCCACGCCGATTTTCAAAACCAAGATGGACATTGTCAAAAAAATATTTACGGAATCCCCTGAACTTTACGCTGACATTATCGTGGGAAATCCCGACACAAATGAAGTGCTTCAAACCTACGAAAGGGTTGTCGGGAAAATAATCAGTCTGCTTGACAAAGGTGACGGGTCCAAACTGAAAGACTCCATGGAATCCGTCGCAAAGAAATTGTTTTAAAAGATGATTTTTATCGATTTTCTGCAGCCGCCTTCTCTTCATCTGACGTCATCTGATACATACCCTTTAAACAACTGATAATTTCCCGTCATTCCGACATTTTGGGCCAGGAAATAGTATTTGTCTTTTGCGGATATGGTGTATTAAAATAACAACAATGAATTGCGGAGAAAAGGAGCATGCCGGGAATATGACAGAATCAATCGATCAGACTGCAGATATGATTGCGAAAGCGAAAAAAGTTGTTGTGTTTACAGGTGCCGGCATCAGCACGGAATCAGGCATTCCCGATTTCCGGGGTCCCGGCGGATTGTGGACAAAATATGATCCGGATGATTTTACCATCGATAAATTTCTGGGGTCCCACGAAACAAGAAGAATAATGTGGCAGCGCCTGAGGGAAGGCGGATTGATGGAAGACGCGGAGCCCAATGCGGCGCATTATGCCATTGTTCAACTGGAAAAGATGGGAAAACTCATCTCGCTGGTTACGCAGAACATCGATAACCTTCATCAAAAGGCGGGCAGCAGCCAGGAGCTGATTCGCGAGCTTCATGGAAATATGCAGAGGCTGGTTTGCCTGAACTGCGGAAAACGTTATCCCATTGCCCTTGTCAAGGAACGATATGCCGATTCAGAGGATGTTCCGACATGTGATAACTGTCTGGGAATCCTCAAACCAGACGTTATATTTTTCGGGGAAGCCCTGCCGCAGCGGACGCTGGCGCGGGCCATGCAGGAGGCGGAAGACTGCGACGTCATGATCGTGATCGGTTCCTCACTGGTTGTGTACCCTGCAGCCTACGTTCCGATTCAGGCCCAGCGTGCGGGTGCTCGTTTGGTCATCATCAATAAAGGCCCGACCGAACAGGATCACATGGCCGATGTGCGCATTGATGCGGCTGCAGGCGAAACGATGACGAAAATAATAGAAAGACTGAGGCTGTAGCCTTTTAGACTATGGGCTGTTAGGTAAAATGAAGGGGCGCAAAGCGCCCATCAAAATATCCTACAGCCTAATAGTCTACAGCCTAA
>CAYMYR010000049.1:0-9425 GCA_964394715.1 uncultured Smithella sp. | reverse complement strand
GTCTACAGCCTAAAGGACTATGTAATGCTTGATCAACTAATCCTAACAGCCTAACAGTCTACAGCCTAAAGGACTATGTAATGCTTGATCAACTAATCCTAACAGCCTAACAGTCTACAGCCTAAAGGACTATGTAATGCTTGATCAACTAATCCTAACAGCCTAACAGTCTACAGCCTAAAGGACTATGTATGTGCCTGATCCTCTTTGCCTATAATGTGCATCCCGCTTATCGTCTGATTCTGGCGGCTAACCGCGACGAATTTTATGAGCGGCCTTCGGCTCCTGCTGATTTCTGGAGCAGGGATCCACAGGTTCTGGCGGGCCTCGATCTGAAGGAAAAAGGCACGTGGTTAGGTGTGACCAGAACGGGAAAGTTTGCGGCCATCACCAATTACCGGGATCCGGCTTCATGGAAAACGCAAGCGCCTTCCCGCGGCAAACTGGTAAGCGGATATTTGACTGGATCAAACGATCCGGAAAAATATCTCAAAAACATTTCTAAAAATGCACAGGCTTATAATGGCTTTAATCTTCTTCTGGGGGAGGCAAAAGATCTTTATGTATACTCAAACCGGGATGATATCCAAAAATTATCAGAGGGTATCCATGGCTTAAGTAACCGCCTGCTGGATACACCATGGCCAAAGGTGAGAAGAGGAAAGAAACTGCTGGAAGCGGCTCTCGAAAAAAAGGGGAACGAACTGGAAGAATCGCTTTTTGCCCTGCTTGCGGACCGCCGTATTCCTCCGGACGATGAACTGCCTCAGACCGGCGTGGGGCTTGAGTGGGAGAGAATCCTGTCTCCGGTTTTCATTACCAGCCCCATTTATGGGACGCGTTCTTCGACGATTTTACTCGTTGGGAAAAATCGAAGAGTAAAATTTGTCGAAAAAGTCTACGACGGTAAGCAGGAACCCTGGGTAACAAGCCGGTTTACATTTCCGCTGGAGAAACAGGCCCCATGAATTCTCCAAACGCCAACACCTATCCGGAGTCGCCGCGTGTGGGAGCCGGCGCCATTGTTATCCATGAAGGAAGAATCCTCCTGGTCAAGAGGGGGGTTGAACCGGGCAAGGGCCTGTGGGCAATTCCCGGTGGAACCCTTCGATTGGGCGAAACCCTTCGCGAGTGCGCGGCCCGTGAAGTTCTGGAAGAGACCGGTGTTACCATCGCGGTGGGTGAATGTGTTTATGTTTTCGACCTGATTGAGAGGGATGAAAGCGGAGAAATCAAATTTCATTTTGTCGTTGCGGATTTTGCCGCGCTCTATGTGTCCGGCGAGCCAAAAGGCGCCGATGACGCCGATGCTGCAGGCTGGTTTTCTCCTTTGGATCTGCCGGATTTGCCGGTATCGCAAAATACGCTCAGGGCACTGCACTCGCTGGGTTTCCTGAATTAAATAAAGATTCAGCAAGGAGGAAGGTATGAAGGTTGTCTATTCGGAAGAGTATAAACAGGTTTACTCTTATGATCCCGCATCCAATCCCGGAAGAATCGAATCCATAGAGTTTGCCCTGGCAGGCAGGGTCGATTACATTGAACCGCAACCGGCATCAGAAGAGGATATCGCGCTGGTTCACACCCCGCGGCACATTGCCGAAGTCAAACGGGAAGGTGTCTATGAAATTGCTGCACTGGCAGCGGGCGGTGCGATCAAGGCCGCCGAGATTGGTCTTTCCGAACCCTGCTTTGGAGTGATCCGGCCGCCGGGGCATCATGCTTCTGCCGATAGCGCCTGGGGATTCTGCTATTTCAACAACATGGCCATCGCCCTTACAAAACTCAAACGCCGGGACAAAATAAAAAAGGCGTTCATCCTGGATTTTGATCTGCACACTGGCGACGGCAACATCAACATTCTGGAACCTAAAGGATACGTGACCATTCTCAATCCGGGGGGCCAGGACCGTAATGAATATCTGAAAATCGTTACCAACGCTCTGGGAAAAACGGATGCGGATATTATTGCTGTCTCCGCCGGTTTCGATAACCATGAACACGACTGGGGCGGTCTGCTGAAAACGGAGGATTATACTTACATGGGGAACCTTGTAAGGGAAACCGCCGTCCGCAATCATGGAGGATGCTTCGGCATTCTGGAGGGCGGGTACAATCATGCCGTCCTGGGGAAAAATGTTCTGGCGTTTATCGAGGGATTGAGCAGATCAACCACCTAACTGTAAGCTGTCAAGACGTGTGATAAACGTTCTAATATCGCAGCAGGCTGCGAAGAATTAAAGCTCGTCCCGCGTGAGCGGGATTAAAAAGGAAATGTCGGATCGCCCGATGCGTCCGGATCGGCCTTTTTCCCAGGAAGACTATATTTTTCAGCTTTTTTATGGACCGGGCGGGCGTGCACGACAATAGATCGGGGCTTTGTGGGGCATGCGAGTTGACATGCGCCACATCCGATGCAGTAGTGCTTGTCAATTTCCGGATATAGAATATTTTCTTTGTCCACAAAGCGGATGGCATGTGTCGGACATACTTCACCACACGCACCGCAATTGTTATGATTCACGTAGACCACGCAGATGTCTTTCAGCAGCTCTGCTTCGCCAATCTGTGTCAGCTTTTTTTCATCCAGGGACAGCGGTGTGATTGCCCCGGTAGGGCAAATCTTCGAGCAGATATTGCACTCATAATCACAATAACTTTTTTCATAATTCATTTTAGGCTGCATCAAACCCGCGATTCCGAAATCCAATAAAGTCGGTGTCAGTACCTGCGTGGGACAGGCACTGACGCACAGGGAGCAGGCTGTGCAGGCTTGTGTAAAATGTGTTGTGTTGAGGGAACCCGGCGGGGTGACCGGTGGAACCGCCAGTGCTGAGCGTATGCCCGGGATCCTGCCGATATTCGCGGTTAGCGCCAGGAGACCGGCTGCCGCGGTAATTCCTCCGATCACAAAGCCGCGTCGCCCCGGTGACCAGGTCTTTGCGCTTTTATGACGCTGCCTTCGCTGGTAGCTGATGGTGGACCGGGAACAGGAATGAAGACAATTAAAGCAGCCTACGCAGCGACTCATATCAACAGTGGCGTTTTGCAGGTCAATACACTGTGCTTTGCAGACATTTTCACATTGCGAGCATTCGGAGCAGGCCTTCTTGTTCAGGGTGAATTGGAAAAAAGAAACACGGGAGATCAACCCCAATAAAGCGCCTGCGGGACAGATTGTGTTGCAATACAGGCGCCCGTGCCGGGCACACAAATACAAAATCAGCAGGACAAAAACCGCTGTCGCAACCGATGCCGAAAGGGGTATGAAGGCTGTCTGCCCTGGATAAAAATAGATATCAAATGGCTTTAATACCAGAATTCCAAGATTGTAAATCTGGGTGATCAACGGCTGCAGAAAATAAGTGAAAATCCTTCCGGTAAGAGAGTAGGGGTCAAGCATACCGGCGGGGGAAAGGAAGCCGATAGCTGCCGCTGCAACCACCAGTGCCAGAATTGAATAGCGCAGGCCGTTATGTGGTTTGGAGAAAGATTGTTTGGATTTCAGCCCAATCCGTTTGGAACCGAAGATCAGTATATCCTGAATTGTTCCCAGAGGGCACAGGAAGGAGCAATAAACCCTGCCGAAAGTCAAGGTGACCAGAATAATAAAGATCAGTCCGGCGATAAACAGGACTTCCGGTTGGATGATGGTCCTCAAAAGTGCCGGTATCAACTGGAAAGCCGGAAGGATTTCGGACAGGGGGACGGACAATTTTTCCACGCCCGTAAACAGAAAGACAAACAAAACGAGGATGACACCGGATATGATGATGCGCGCTTTGATCAGGTTCAACGATAATATTCCTTATTCCAATCCTAAACCCTTTATCGGGACGGTGAACGGTTCCGCTGTCCGTAAGCGGGGTTTGAAAATTTGATATCCTGATCAGATAACGGAATGTGGCAAGAATAAACCGGTGCGACAGTCCGTATACTACATGGCATAGGTGGCTATTTTCAGTTCTTTCAAATTCATGTTGCCGGTTCTTTGCGCGTGAGCGATTTTGATATAGCCGATGCTTTCAGGATCCTTTCCGAAAATTTTGGCGGCTGCCGCATCCACTGCCACGATATCTCTTGACATCAGGAGGGTTTTTTTCATTTGAACGTTGGCGGATTGCGGATTGGAAGGTCCTGACGGCCCCTGGCTCATCAATACGCGATAGGCATCCACAACATTGAGATCCGGTCTGCGATAGAGGCAGAAGTCCGCGATGCACTGGTCAAGGCCGGTCAGGTGATATTCCATGCGGTTTTTGACGATTCCCATCAGGTTTTTCATGGCGATGGACAGATGTGTGGAACTGTGATGCTTGAGGACCGGAACGTTGATAAACACGTCGCAATCCAGAATCAGACTGTGCACATCTGCCGTCTTGAGGGTTTTTCCGCCTGGAATCGTAACTTCACGGTAGCTGAAATTGTCGAGCGGAACAATGATGCCGCGGGCGGATTTGGCTGCTTCTTCGATTCCGCTGAGTCGATAGCAATTCCGGGCGTTGCCGGAGGTTGGCGTCACCACATTGTCAAAAACATAAACGCGTTTCGCGCCGGCCGTATAGCAGGATTCAATAATGGTTTTGACCAGCAGTGGATTGGTTGTGGCGCCGACTTCGGGCAGGCGCGGAAAACCGATGTTGGGTTTGACAACAACCGTCTGTCCTTTTTTGACAAACCGTTCCATACCCCCCATCAGTTCGATGGCTTTGATGAACATGGCGTCCGGTTCTCCATTTTTGACGGCGACCAGATCGGGGATGCCGACGGGTTTCTCCTTTGCCATGAGCAGGTCCGGTTTGCCGAGAATCACCGTACTGCCTGCGACAAGACCCAGCGTTAAACCTTTTTGGATCACTTCCCGCCGATTGTATTTCCTTGTATCTTCCATAGCGAGTTCCTGTATGTCATGCATGGTTAAGGGACAAACAAATTATGTTAACATTTTATGAAATAATAGGGAAAATTAGCAGAGGTGTCAATGAAAAACGGTTTGAGCTTTCCCTCTGGCTGTTTGGCCGGAATTTCATAAAGGAAAACCATTGCCTAATAGCAAACTGCTGATAACGATCGTTTCTGCCGCGTGAGCGGGATAAATTTTATCTGTTCAAAGACCTGCTGATCGTATAAAATATGCCACGATGATATCGAAGGGTATGAAATTAAAAAAATATTTATGCTGAACCCTGATTTTACCTGCTATTCGCTGGCGCTTTTGGAAGACGGGATGATCATCCATTCTTCCAGAGGAAGCGGTCTGCGTCCTTTATGGAACGCCCTGGAAACATATTCGGGAAGGTCAGGCCTGATTCTGCATGACAAGGTCATGGGGCTTGCGGCAGCTCGACTGATCAATCGTTCCGGTATGATTGATGAGGTTTATACAACGGTTGCATCGCTGCCTGCCGAGAAATTTATGAAAGGCTGCCGTATCCGTCTGACGGCGATTCAGGTTGTCCCGAATATTCTGACCAACGATAAAAGGAATATCTGCCCGGGCGAAATCATCGCGCTGAATACGAGCGAACCGGATGCTTTTTACCGGCAAATCAAGGCAATGCTGGATACCGCCCCGAGTCTTCTTCCCCTGCACTAGTGTGGTGCTTCATTATGACCTTGTCATATCGACCAGCGGGAGATATCTTTTTTCTGTGCCTGATTTATTAAGATTTCTCACTTCGTTCGAAAGGACATTATTGTAAAATATTTTACTGAAACAATACGCTAGAGAGTGAATACCCCCCGGTCGTAAATGACAACTTTCCTTCCATCGGTCAAATGAGCCGTTACGGTCTTCGGTTCCGTATTCACCAGGTCCCAATGAAGGGCGGAGTCGTTAAATCCCAGTTTTTTCTTCAGAGCCCCGGTCAGTTTGGCCGGGTCACCGTTGAAAGTGTCGCTGTAGGATGAACCTAATGCAATATGGGAGTTGCCGGCTTTACCGCCGAAATTTTCATCAAAGAGCGTTTCCGCCATGAAGCGGTCGATCCGCGAAAACCGTTTATCGGTCAGTGAGAATTCCCCAACCTGACACGCGCCCGCGTCCATGGCCAGCTGCTTCTTTGCAAAGGCTTCTCCCTGATTTGCCTCGATCCTGACGGCCCTTCCTCGTGCAAAAGTGATTCGAATTCCCTCAACATAGTTACCGCTCCGGAAAGAGGGAAGGTTTGCAAAATAGACACCTTCCGTCCCGCGCCAGTCCGGAGAGATGAAAACTTCGAAACTGGGCACATTATGGCCCGAAACACCTGCCCATTTACGTTGGTCGCCGGGTGTGATTTTTAAATCCATGCCGGCAGATTCCATACGGAAGTATTTAACGGGAAGGGAACTGAGCCGTTTCTTAATGGCCATGACCTCTTTGTGAATGTGCTGCCATTCGGCGACGGGATGGTCCCTGTCGAGGTAACAGCCTTTGACAACCTGTCCGGTGTATTGTTTGATAGACATTCTGGCCTGACGGGCCAATTCATCGGTTGGGACAATGCAAAGTGTCCAGCTGTATTTGTGCTGTTCTTCGCGGCGGTCAAGTATGTCTTTGAGGGGTTTTCGGGACACCATGGCCTTGCCGATTCTGGACGGCTCAATGTCTTTTAAATGGGTGAGAGATTCGGGGGCGTGCAGATAAATCCGGCCTCCGATGTTCTGGTACAGCTCCTGGTCGCCGGGGGTGAGAAAAGTAAGCTGTTTCGGATTGGCCTTCTCATAAAAACTTTTTTCCATTTCAAAGGTGGCCACCATCCGTTGTACGGGATGAATGCCCATGTCCAGGAGGCGCGCGTAGAGAATCTCCGCTAGCTTCAGCGCCGGTTGGCCGTACTGGATCAGGACAATTTCATTTTTCTTCAAAGAGGCTTTTTTGGCTGTCTGCAATCCCCACAATAGCACATCGGCGTATTTCTCAAGGTGATTCGGGCTCAGCATTCATTTTCCTTTCATTGCAGGTTGTTGAAGATATCATTACTAGGATTTATGGCCGCAGGCAAGTATTTATATTGTTGGCTTTTTCATTCCGGGAAGAAATGATTTATGATTCCTGGAATTCGCGGTGTTGCTGACAGGATTGAATGCTTTTCGGTTTTGTGATATTAGAATAGAAAATCCATTTCTATTTCTGCATTGCCGGTTGATGTTCCTAAAATTAAAAAACAAGGAGGTCTATAAGCGATGTCGGAAGAAACTCACAAAAAGAAAGAACACGACGAAAAACACCTGGACAAAATGACCGTGAAAGAGCTGCGGGAAGTGGCGGAGGGGCTTCCCCATGAGCGGGCAATTCATGACATGAAAAAAGAAGATTTGATAGCCTTCATCAAGCAGGCGAAGGGCATCAAGGATGAAGGACATGTGCACAAGCACAAACCCAGGGGTAAAATTAAGATGACCAAAGCCGAAGTCAGGGCGAAGATCCGGGAATTGAAAATTTTGCATGGTCAGGCCATTGAAGAAAGAAATAAGGATACAGCGGTGGTACTTCGGCATCAGATCAGCCGTCTGAAAAAAATATCACGCCGGGTTGCGGAAGTATGAATAGATAGACTGTTAGACTGTAGGCTATTAGGCTGTAGGAGTTAGGTAAAAAAAAGAGACGTCGCATGACGTCTCTTTTTTATTTCCTCCTGTAACCTAACAGTCTACAGCCTACAGTCTAATAGCCTTTTTAAATCATCTCAATCGCGCAGGCCATTGACACACCGCCGCCGCCGCACAGGGTTGCCATTCCAAGCGTTTTGTTGCGCTTTTTCATCGCGTGGATCAACGTTACGACAATTCTCGCTCCTGTGGATCCGACAGGATGTCCGAGGCCAATGCCTGAGCCGTTGACATTGGTGACTTCCCTGTTGATGCCCAATTCTTTTTCGCAGCCCAGGTACTGGCCAGCGAACGCTTCGTTAAGTTCAATCAGCTCAAAAGCGTCCAGCGAAAGTTTCGGGTCGTTTTTAAGAAGATTCTTTACAGCCGGGACCGGGCTCAAGCCCATGACAGAAGGATTACAGGCACCGCGTCCGGCGGAGCGTATTCTGGCGATCGGCTTTAATCCCAGTTCTTTGGCCTTTTCGGCAGACATAATAATTAAGGCGGAAGCGCCGTCATTGAGACCGGAGGAATTACCGGCGGTGACCTTGCCGATTTTGGGGATAAATGCCGGCGGCAGGGACTGCAACTGTTCCATGGTCAATCCGGGACGGAAATGTTCGTCCTTGTCAAAGATAACGGGCGGTTTGCCTTTTTTCTGGGGAATTTCAACCGGTACAATTTCTTCCTTAAAGTCACCTTCTTTGGTTGCGCGTTCTACATTGTTATGGCTGCGCAGAGCAACCTCATCCATTTCTTCCCGGCTGATGTTCAGAAGCTGTGCGATCAATTCTGCGGTATGTCCCATAATGTAAGGTTTACCTTTTAAGCTTTCGAAAGGCTGGCCCGACTTGACAGGGCAGGTGTCGTCAAGCGGCATGACATAGGAACCGCAGTGCAATGCGCGGATCATGGCATCGACAAAAACCGTGTCCTGGAGACGGCATCCCCAGCGGGCGTCGAAACTGACGTAAGGTACACCGGACATATGTTCAACACCGCCCGACAGAACAATGTCGGCCATCCCGGCCTTGATCATGGCCGCGCCGCTGAGCATAGCTTCCATGCCGGAAATGCATACGCGGTTCATGGTGACAGCAGTCACGGTCTCCGGAATACCTGCCAGAAGAGCACCCACACGGGCTGTGTTCAGTGTGTTAGGGTGTTCAAGGCAGCAGCCGAATCTTACATCATCGATTAATGCGGGATCGATCCCGGCGCGCTGGACAGCCTCTTTCATGACAACGGCGGCAAGACGGGCGCCGATTACGTTTTTCAATGTTCCACCAAAAGTTCCTATGGCCGTTCTGCACGCTGATACAATTACTACATCCTTCATTTCAATTCTCCTTTTAAATAGAATAAGTAATTTACTGCCGCCATTTTTCGTGTGGGATGGCAGGTCAATTCGTTTTAACCTTAAGCCTTGAATTTGAGCTGCCATTTTGTAAAGGGAGTAAAAAGGGTTGTCAAGCAGAAATGATGAAATTCGGCGTTTGTGATGAAAAATCAGTATAGATTTTTTTTAAATATATAATATTATGGATTATTTTTTAAATTAGAACATGAAGGCGGCTTGCTTGAAAAAATATTAACCATTTTACCTAAATAATGAATTGAAGTTGTTGACATCTGTCTGTTCTTGTATTATGTAGCCGCTGAAATTTTTCCTAAGTAATCTGAGTTTTTCGATAATCATCGGATGAAGGGGAAAATCCAGAAAAATATGTTCCCCAGTAGCTCAGTCGGTAGAGCGGCTGGCTGTTAACCAGCATGTCCGTGGTTCGAGTCCGCGCTGGGGAGCCAGAACAATAATGGTCGATTTCTTCAATGGAATCGGCCATTTGTTT
>CAYMYR010000048.1:17221-19237 GCA_964394715.1 uncultured Smithella sp. | reverse complement strand
GCCTTTCATGAAATGCCTTTCGAATATCCGCCGAAACAAAAACATGGGAATAAGAAACCACAGCAGATCCAGATGGATGTCAAATGACTTGGTAAAGGCGATGTCCGGATGGTCGGGTTCAACCACATCGATTTTCCAATCAACCCCGGCCATTTTCACCCCCAGCACATTTTCAATATTGTCACCTAGAAACTTGCGAAACGCCTCCAGCGATCTTGAAAAGCTCGCGTGGGCTTTTTTCTGAGTGCCCAGAAAATTTAAGTTTTCGCTTTTGGAAATTCCTCGCATCTCTTCAGACATTGTTTCAGACACCCATGCCTCATAACGCCGGGAAAGTTTCCAGAGATTTCCCTTCCATAACGGCATATCTTTTTCCAGCCTGGCTTCAACTTTCTTTATAAGCGGCGATAAAAATGGTGACAGATAAGATTCAATCATGGAACGGGTTTGACGTTGATGCTCCCGGGAAATAATTCCCAGTTCTTCTTCCATCAGTTCTTCGTTAACCCGCTCATTGAAGATCTGATCACGCAGGCTGTCCCGGTTCAGGTCAGCCTGCATCGATGAACGAAGTGCTATTCTCAGATAGTTCAGGGTCGCCTGTGACAGAGAAAGGGTTTTATAGCGCAAAATTCTTAAAAATTCGTCATCCCGGTTGGCACAAATTTTCTGAAAAATGTCCTTATCAATGCGTTGTTTCAGGTCTTCGGTCGAATTTTTCGTTGAATAAAGGTAGACAGGGAGTGTCCTGTGCAACTCACGTTCAAGGGTCTGCTGAAAAAACAAGATGACTTCCTGCTGCTGCTCGGGTGAAAGCAGATCCGACTTCGTCAGTAAGAGGATAATATTCGGTGTATGGCCGGTCAGGTCACGAATCAATTCGAGGTCATGTTCAGACAGGGGGCGGTCTGAACTGACGGCCAGGAGAGCAGTGCCTACGGAGGGAAGCCAGTTCTCCGACGCGGACTGGTGATATTTGTACACACTGCCCAGACCTGGCGTATCCACCAGGCGCAATCCGGGATATTTTTGCAAAGCCGGCAATTCAACATCCACAATCGAAACGTTTTTCTCGTTGCCGGGATTTTTAGCCTCCGAAGTAAAATCAGCAATATCGGACAGGGGCACTTCCGTGGTTCGTCCATTGAAATGCCTGACCAGCACACGTTCTTTTTCCCCATACTGCAGTCTTGTAACGGCGGTAGTTACAGGAACTGCTCCGACAGGTAGAATATTGTATCCCGTCAGACTGTTGAGAAAAGAACTTTTACCGGCTTTGAACTGTCCGAGAACAGCAACATCGATGGGCGGGTTTTCGGAAAGTAAATCACGTGTTGCGCCCAGCTGGCGATTCAGGGAAATCATCTGAAATCGTTCACAGGCATCCCCGATAATTTTTAAAAAATCAGAGATCTGCCGGACAGACATTCTGGCTGAAATATTGTTCACAATAAAAAACTCCCACAGGTTATTTTTCTGCAGGAGTCATCAGCAATCAATGCGGTTCATTCAGGTGAACTCCATCACCTATCTGATAAGACATGAAACATCTTGAGAAAACCATATTGAAAAATGGATATTTAGTCAATATGATTGTTAATAACGTTGATTTGATTCATGCTGAACGAAGGTGATTGCAGCATTTGCACCAAGGAATACCGGATCGTTTTTCTGCGGGGAAGACCTAAGGCCTCCCCACAGTAAAACGCAGGTTTGGGACTCTTATTGACCTTTCATCATTGCCGCAACGTCATCGTTTACTGTACCGATCGGTTTGATGTCGAACTTCTCCACCAGAACCTTGGCCACAGCCGGCGACAGAAACGCGGGCAGCGTCGGCCCCAAACGAATACCTTTCACCCCCAGATAAAGCAGGGCCAGAAGCACAGCGACCGCCTTTTGCTCATACCAGGCAATATCGTATGAAATTGGCAGTTCGTTGATGTCATTTAAACCGAAAACTTCCTTGAGCTTCAGGGCAATCACCGCCAGCGAATAGGAATCATTGCACTGGCC
>CAYMYR010000048.1:0-17121 GCA_964394715.1 uncultured Smithella sp. | reverse complement strand
CTTGCAGGTTTTGGCCAGGGCAATCATCTTCGAAAAATCTTTGGTTCCGCCGGCGGGTCTGTCTGCAATATGATTAGCACCGGGATAGTTGACAACACTGGTCGTAAACAGACACGGCAGATAAGTGTTTTCCTTCTTCACAGGAATCAGGCAGTTGGTGGTCAGAAGAACGGGGCCGTTAAACGTTTCAAAATCCTCATTCTGGTGCCACCACGACGAACCGTAGTTACCCACAAAATGGTTGTATTTCTTAAAGGCCGGGTAATAGTTGGCCGGCAGCATTTCACCATGCGTGTATATATCCACTCCGCTTCCTTCGGTTTGTTTCAGCAATTCTTCCATGTCTTTCAGATCGTGTCCGGAAATTAGAATTCCGGGATTGCTGCGGACGCCCAGGTTGACTTCCGTAATTTCGGGATGGCCGTAGGTTTTTGTATTGGCCTCATCCAGAAGCGCCATGGTGTTTACGGCTGTTTCACCCGCTTTCATCACCAGGACGATCATGTCTTCCACGGAAAGATCCTTTGTCGTAGAAGCGAGGGCTTCTATAATGAAACCGTAAATATCGTCTTTTTCGTAACCCAAAACCGCCGCGTGATCCGCATACGCAGCAATGCCCTTGACACCGAAAATGAGAAGCGATCGGAGAGATCTCACATCCTCGTTCGGAGCATTTGTAAGGCGTACTTCATCGGACAGAGCCTTGGCCATGATGTCTTCCTTGTTCCCGGGTGTCCATGTGGCACAATCGGGCAAATTTCCGGAGATGGCCGACGCCGCTTTTGCCCTGACTTCATCTCTGATCTTTAGAGCTTCCTGAATCTTGCCGATGATCCTGTCGTCATCCCAGGCTACGTTGGTAATGGTTGTAAAGAGGGCCTCACATATAAAACGACCGGTTTTGGGTTCCGGTTCCTTCATTTTTTCAGCATAAACCGAAATTCCCTTGCATACATAAATAAGAAGATCCTGAAGGTCCGCTGTATTCTCCGGCTTGCCGCAGAAACCCTTTATTGTACACCCCTGGTTCTTGACCGTCTCCTGACATTGAAAACAAAACATGGTAAATCTCCTTTCGTTAAATGATTGTTCCTGTCATTGCCGCTTACCCTTCGGGATGGCTTTGCTGATGGCGGCGGTCAGATCGTTCAGATCAAAGCCATAAAGCCTCGCGGCATCTTCCAGCGTATGAAATGCCTCCGATGGACAGCCGACGCAAAGCATCTTTCTTTTGATAAAGATGCTGGCCGTCCGGGGGTATTTCGTCAGCAGATCACTGATGGTTATTTTTGCATTCAGTTTCATTTGGGCCCCATCATAAGCGAATAATTGAGCGTTGTCTTTGCGCCAGCGCAAACAACAGGATTTTTTTAGTTCGTCAGAAAGATATTTTATGGCAGAAAACAGAAACCAATCCGGGCGAAATACATTAGGATTATTATGCTTTTTCCGAGAAAAGAACCAGGGCGTGCGGGTCCGCGATGATAATCCGCGCCTTTTTGGATTTTACCCATCCTTGTTTTTCCCATGCACTCAGGGTGCGGCTGACGGTATAGAGAGTTGTTCCGGTGTAATCGGCCAGTTCCTGGCGGCTGATCGGGAAGTCGATGATAATCTCATCCCCCGATCGTCTGCCGGACTGTTTCATAATCCTGAGCAGGGAGCGGGCGATCCTTTTTTCCACCTGCTCGGCATGCAGCTCCAGGTAGCGGCTTTGCAGGTCTTCAAGGCGATCCATGGAATTACGGATCATATTGATGGACAACTGCGGATATTCGGCCATGATCTGCAGCATGGTCCGTCTGTCCCAGCCTACAACCCTCGTCTCTCCAACCGTTTCAGCAGTTACAGGATAATCTCTTCCCTCCAGCACGGTGATCATGGCCGCCAGTTCTCCCGGTCCGATGTAGCGGATCAACACCTCCTTGCCCAGCTCGTGTACTTTGCCGAGTTTCAGCCGTCCCTTCAGAACAAGGTATGATTGTCTTGCGGGATCCCCCTCATGAAACAGCACGGTTTGCGCTTTCAAATCACGGGTGGTCCCGCGTCTGATGATTTCGTCGCCCTGTTTTTCGGAAAGGCCGTGAAAAAAGTCTGTCAAATGATAACCGGGTTTGTCCATGAAGGATTCCTTTACGAAAAGCGGTTGCCCTGACTCAACCTGGGAATTTTAATGTCTTACTTTTTCTTCACTGCAGCATCCATGTCCCAGGCGAAATCATGGAGGTTCGGACAAGCCTTGCGGTCGTTATCCAGAAGTTCTTCCTGAAGAGCGATCTGTTCCCGGATGTGGACAAGATAAGCTTCCTGATCGTGCCGATGCTGTGCAAGCTGCCGGAAAGAGGCTTCATCATACTTGATGAATAATTGACCGGCCCGCGTTGCAGTGAATCGGCGAACGCCCAGTTTGACAAGCACATCAACGCCAAAACGCACAGAGGTGTCGATGGATTCCCGATAGACATCTTCAATCCCTGTATGAAGCAGGTTATAGGCATCCAGGTTGTTTTTCGCCCTTACCATGATCTTTAAATTGGGAAACGCTTTTCGGGTCTTTTCCACCAGGTCTAAATTCGTTTCAGGCGAATCGATGGCCACTATCAATATCCTGGCGGAATCTGCGCCGGCGGATTTCAGGATATCCAGGCGGGTGGCATCGCCGTAAAATACAGTGAAGCCCATTCTCCTTAAAAGATCGACACGGTCTGAATCGTTATCCAGAATAGTTGCCGCAAAACCGTTTGCCCTTAAAAACCTGCCTATGGTGCTTCCAAAATAGCCAAATCCGGCGATGATAACGTGACTTTCACAGGATATCTCATCAGCTTCTTTTGGCCCGACCGCCTCTTTCGTCCCAAAATGTGGCAGGATCAGCCGCTCGTTCATTAAAAGCAAAAGCGGCGTCATAGTCATTGTGATTGCCGTTGCACCCATCATGATATCGCTTGATTCCGTTGAAATAATCTTGAGTTGATTGATAAAGGCAAACAGGACAAAGGCAAATTCTCCGACCTGCCCCAATCCTACAGTAAAAATCATGTTCTGATCAAAGCTTAAGCGGAAAAACTTCCCCGTTGCAAAAAGCACAAAGGACTTGATGATCATGACGCCGCCCACCAGAGCCATGACTTTCAAAGGATTTTCCACAATCAATGTAAAGTTGATCGAAGCACCGACGGTAAGAAAAAACAGCCCCAGCAGCACCCCCTTGAATGGTTCAATGTCGCTTTCCAGTTCATGGCGGAACTCACTTGTGGCCAGAACAACGCCCGCCAGAAATGTCCCTAACGCGGGGCTTAAACCCACCAGCATCATCAGATAAGCTGTCGCAATCACAATCAGCAGCGCCGACGCCGTAAACAGCTCTCTGAGGCGAATGCGGGCAATGAACCGCAGGAAAGGCACAAAAATAAAATGTCCGACCACAACAACGGAATTGACGGCAACCAGCAGCGTTATCGTTTGAGCCCATCCGGGCAATCCTTCCATAAAAGAAGCATGACCTGCAGATGCCGCTTTTGCTCCCGATACAGCCAGCAGCGGTATCAGCGCCAGGATCGGAATGACGGAAATGTCCTGAAACAGCAAGACGGCAAAGGAGCTTTTCCCTGATTCTGTTTTCATCAGGCCTTTTTCCCGCAATGTCTGCATGACAATTGCGGTGGAAGACATGGAAAGGGCAAGTCCGCAGGCCAGCGATGCCTGCCAGGAGAAACCGGCCAGCAGCAAGGAGACAAAACACAATAATGTGGTGATGCCCATCTGCATGATACCCGTTCCCAAAACGAATTTGCGCATCCGCCAGAATGTTTTCGGCTCCAGCTCCAGACCGATCAGAAAGAGCATCATCACAACCCCGAATTCGGCAAAGTGCATAATGTCCTTGCCCTCGTGACCGACAAAACCTAAAAAGAAAGGTCCGATAACAATACCGCCGATGAGATAACCAAGGACAGAACCCAGCCCTATCTTTTTGGCCAGAGGCACAAAAATGACGGCAGCGGCAAGAAAAACCAGGGCATCCAATAAAAACGTGCTGGACATGGTCTGTTTATCCTTTGTTCGAGAGCCAGTCGTTGAGATATTCGCAGCAGCAAATGGACGCGATATCAAACTCACCTGCTGTAAGCCTGGTCAGCAGCCTGCGATAAAGGTCCGAATACGCCGCCAGTTGCTGAGGCGTTAACCTGTGGGTACCGTGAACAGCAAATGGCGGCAGATAGTTCATTTGGCAAAGATTGGCGGCCTGTTCAAAAGGCCTCAGAAATTCACGAACGGTAAATTGATTGTGTTGATTGGCCGCGTATGATTCCCGGGTGCCCCCCGCGGTGAGTGTCACAAACGCGATTTTATCCTTCAGCGCATCGCCCTTGCTGCCGTGCGCCCATCCGTATTCCAGGACAATATCCATCCACTGCTTTAAAAGAGCAGGAGCGCTGTAGGTATAGAAAGGAAAATGCCAGACGATAATGTGGTGGTCCTCAAGAAGCCCTTTTTCCCGGTCTACGTTGATGATGAAATCGGGATATTCTTCATAAAGGTCGTGGAGGTAAACGCCTTCTATCTGGTCAATGCCCTCCAGTAAAACGCGGTTGATCCTGGATTTCTCAAAGCGTGGATGTGAAAAAAGAATCAGGATTTTTTTCATGGAAATTTCCGGGTTATATAATTCAGTTCTGTAAATCCCTTTTGTTCATTTCCGCTTTTTTTCTGAAATAGTATTATTTTTCTTCAACTTCTGAGGCAGGTTTTTCTTTTTATCCCTCAAGAAGCGGGAAATGTCTTTCTGCCTGTTTGTCGTTCTTTGGCCGGCCATTTTTACACGCATTCCTCCAGCGGCAGTGTAAATGCCCTGACCCCGGCACGCGGTTGCTCGACTTTTAATCGCCGCACCAGTTCGACCAGCCGCTCGATATCCTCATCCTGCACGGCAAACAGAAGCGTATTGTTTCTGCCGGGCCAGAAATGGGTCCCGAGTTTGGGTTCACTTTCCTCGCCTTCCCCGGTTGCACCATGCATCTTTGTGTAGGACCTGAACCCGCTGTCTTTGAAGGCATTGGTGACTTTTTCATCACAGGCTTCGGCATAAATGACAAAAAACATTTTCATGAAGGTATCCCCCCTGTCTCAAGGATGTTCATCAGGCTTCTCTTTTCTGCCTTTTCCCTGTTTAAATTTCTCCTGCCAGTCGTCAAAAATATCATAGGCCGACGGCACGACTACCAGCGTCAGGACCAGGGATGTCAAAAGACCTCCGATGACGGCAATCCCCATGGGCGCTCGTGCTTCCGCGCCTTCACCGACTGCAAGGGCGATAGGCAGCATACCGAATATCATGGCAAATGTCGTCATAAGAATCGGTCGCATTCGGACAGGCCCCGCCTGCAGGATGGCTTCCCGGCGCGACATTCCTCTGGCCCGCAAAACATTGGTGTAGTCCACCAGCAGAATGGCGTTTTTCTTCACCAGCCCCATCAAAAGGATGAGCCCGATGATGCTGAAGATACTCAGCGTCTTGCCCGTAATAAACAAAGCGCCGAACGCACCGATAAAAGACAGCGGCATGGAAAGCAGAACCGTCACGGGATGAATGAAACTTTCAAACTGCGCAGCGAGAATCATGTATGCCATCACAATCCCCAGAAGCAATGCAAACAACAGAAATCCAAATGATTCCTTCATGACATCCGCCATTCCCTGATATTTCGGAATGTAATCCGAAGGCAGGATTTTAGCGGCAATGGCATCCAGCTCATCCGTGGCTTTTCCCAATGGTTTGTCTTCAAGAGAAGCAAAAATTGTAATGGCCCTCTGCCGGTCAACACGGTTGATGACGCTGGGACCTGTCCCCTCTTCAATCTTGACAACGTTGGACAGCTCCACCAGCTTGCCGTCTCGGGCCCTCACGTAAATCCGTTCCAGTGACCCTTTGCTGTTACGGTCTTCCGCGTAAAGGCGGACACGGATATCATAGCGTTTCCCACGCAGTTCATCCTTATACCGGGCAATGTCCAATTCTCCGCTGATCAGCAGGTTGATCGCTTCGGCCACGGTGGCCACATCGACACCCAGGTCCGCGGCACGATCGCGATCGATATACACCTTGAATTCCGGCTTCCCGGCTTCAAGCGACGTATCCACGTCTACGATTCCCGGCAGCCTTGCAAACTCTTCACTGATCTGCTTGGCATATTTTTGCAGCGCGTTAAGATCCTGGCCGCGTATGCTGTATTGAATCGGTGTCGCCCGGATTCCTCCGCCTGCGACAATGGCAAGATCTTCCGCCGATGCTTTCATTCCCGGAATCTGCCTGAGCTTCATCCGCACCAGTTTTTTCAGGTCTTCCTGGCTTCTTTTACGGTCTTTTTTCGGTTTCAGGTTGAGGAACATTCTGGCACGATTGGCATAGCCACCGTATCCCTGAACATAAAAAACGGATTGGACTTCCGGAATTTCACCCATCATGGCTTCTGTTTTACTGAAATATTGTTCAACCTGATCAACCGAATAATCAATGGGTGCTTCCAGCCGGACGATGAACGCGCCCTGGTCTTCAGACGGAGCAAATTCCTTTCCCAAAAATTTGGTCAACCCCAGGCTCAAAAGAAAAACAATCAAAGCACCTGTCAAAACCAGCTTGCGGTAGCCCAGCGTAAATTCCAGCACACGGCGATAAAACAGTTCCAGTCTTTGATAGGAATGCTCCAGTTTATCGCTGATTTTCGTCCAGATGTGATTCACGGCATTTCCCGTTTCACCGCCTCCCCCGCTTTTGGCCATGGGGTTGGGAATCTTTTTCTGATAGGATTTGAGAAAAATGGAAGACATCATCGGCGTCAGGGTAAATGAAACCAGCAGGGAAACCATCACGGCAAAAACAATGGTCAAGGCAAACTGAAGGAAGAAGCGGCCGATAATTCCTTTCATAAAAGCAACAGGCAGAAAGATAGCCACAATGGCAAAAGTCGTCGCCATGACAGCCAGTCCGATTTCGGAAGTGGCAAACATGGACGCTTCGCGCGGTTCCATTCCCTCTTCAATGTGGCGGTGAATGTTTTCAATGACAATAATCGCGTCGTCAATGAGCAAACCCACCGATAAAGACAGCGCCATCATCGTCATATTATTGAAGGTGAAATTGAAAAAGTTAATGAGGGCAAACGTGGATATAATTGAGACAGGCAGGGCCACCGCACTGATTAATGTTGTCCGGACATTCCTTAAAAACAAAAAAACAGCGAGGACGGCAAACAAGCTCCCGACAATTAAATGAAACTGAACTTCTTTAATGGACCGTACAATAAATAATGACTGGTCCATGGAAATCCCCAATTTCATTCCCGGAGGAAGGGTCTTGTTGATTTTCTCCATTTCCTTCTTGACGCGGTTGGCCACTTCCACCGTATTGGTTCCCGACTGTTTCTGAATCGCCATACCGACGGCCGGAATCCGGTTAAAACGGGACAGGGACCGTTTTTCTTCCATGCCGTCTTCCGCCCTGCCGATATCCCGGATGCGAACGGGAGCACCGTTGTAATAGCTTATGATCAATTCGTTAAAATCAGGGACATTGGCAAATTCACCTTTGATCCGGACCGTGTATTCCTTGGTTTGAGTTTCGATCCGTCCGCCCGGCAGTTCAATATTTTCACGTTTGAGGGCAAGGACAATATCGCTGGGGGCAATCTGGTACGCATTCATTTTTGCGGCATCCACCCAAATGCGCACCTGCCTAAGGCGCATTCCGTAAAAAATCACATCGCCGACGCCGTTGATGCGCTGCAGCTGCTCTTTCAGAACTTCATCCGCATACGTAGAAAGATCCCGAACCGACCGCTGCCCGGAAAGATTCATCATTAGAATGGGGGATGCATCCGGGTCCACTTTGGCAATCCGGGGTTCTTCAATATCCGTCGGCAATTTGTCCCGGATGGTTGATATTTTTTCGCGCACATCCTGAACGGCTTCATCAATGTCCCGTTCCAGGACAAATTCAATGGTGGTCCGCGCAACGCTTTCCGTACTGGTGGAGGTAATGCTTTTTACACCATTGATGGTATTGACGGCACCTTCAATTCGGTCGGTGACATCCACATCCATGACATCGGGGCTTGCGCCCTTGAGTGTCGTCGTAATGGTGACAATGGGAAAATCAATCTTGGGGAGCAGATCAACACCGATGGAAGGATAGCTGACCGCGCCCAGCACCACAAGGGCCATAATCACCATGGTTGCGAAAACAGGTCGTTTGACGGAGGTATCAGCGAGCCACATTCACTTTCACCCCTTCCGACAGATTGTTCTGCCCAACCACAACCACCTGCTCGCCCTCCTGCAAACCATCGAGCACTTCGACGTACTCGCCATATTTATTTCCGGTTTTGATCACACGTTCTTTCGCCTGGTTGCCGTTGATCACGAAAACGCGGATCGTGGGGCCGTCATACAAAAGTGCCGTTACAGGGACAACAACCGAGTCCCGCGCTTCCCGGGTGAATATCTGTACCCGGGCAAAATACCCGGGCTTCAAAATCTGACCTTCGTTGGGAACAATCGCTTCAGCCTGCAGCGTACGGGTCTTTTCTTCCACGTTCGGATATAGCAGGCTGATCTTGCCATGAAATTTCTGATTTGAATGAGCATCAACAGTAAAAGCAACATCCTGGCCTGTCTTCAATCCGGCAGCGTCCTTTT
This sequence comes from uncultured Smithella sp., assembly GCA_964394715.1. Taxonomy (GTDB): domain Bacteria; phylum Desulfobacterota; class Syntrophia; order Syntrophales; family Smithellaceae; genus UBA8904. Next base: position 8,427 of record CAYMYR010000048.1, on the reverse strand, counting down.
CGCTGATACTGAAACGGAGTTTCAGCGGATTGGTTTTGATGATCTGAAAAAGAGGCGTCCCGTTGCGCACAAAATCACCAACGGAAACCTTTTTTTCTTTTACAGAGGCCGTGATCGGTGAATAAATTTTCGTTCGGGAGAGTTTTTCCCTTGAAATGGACAACGTGGCCCTCGCGCTTTCCAGAGCGGCATCCGCCAGTGCGACTTTTGTGGAAATATCATCGAACTGCTGCTTGGTTATCAGTTCTTCCTGATAAAGGGCATGCAGCCTTTTAAAAGACTTCCTGGCGTTGATCTGCTGCGCTTCGGCCTGCCGCAGGGCCGCTTCAGAAAACCTGACATTCAGCACATAATCTGTATCGTTTATTTCGGCCAGAAGAGTCCCCACGCTGACATTCGTTCCCTCATCAACATAGATTTTTCTGACAATTCCATCCACTTCCGTGGTGACCAGAACCTCCTCGTCCGGCTTGAGCGTCCCGGTTGTTTCCAGGTAAGGCTGAACCCTTCTGGTTTCAGCAGACCAGACACGAACATTCACCAGTCTTTCAGGTTCTGCTTTTTCCTTTGAGCAGGAGGCGAACGACAAACCGACAACCGTTACGATCATCATCATGAGCAGTGCTTTGAGCACCGGACGGCTGACGAATATTTTTATAACGTTACAAACCATGGCCTTTTTTAAAATCATGAACATTCAACCTCCTGAGAATGAGCCACCGGAACTATTTTTCGTCGCCCGCCGCAACAAACTGAAGCAGCGTACCGCTGGATTTTCTGACTTTCAAATGGGCAAGTTGATAGGCGTATAATGCTTCTGCAACATTTTTTTCTGAATTGAGCAACAGGGAATTGGCATCCATCACATCCAGACTTGTTGCCAGGCCGTTATCGTACTGTCTTAAAACAGCGTTAAAGTTGTCCTGGGCAAAAACAAGCTGATCTTCCAGATATTTCAGGGCACCTCTCTGTGTTTCCAGGTCCAGGCAGGCTCCGCGCAACTCAATATCAGCCGTCTTCTTTAAATCATCATAGGCCAGGCGGGCCTGGCGTTCCTTGGCCAAGGCCTCTCTGAGTTCAGCCACTCTCAATCCGCCTTCGAAAAAAGGAAAATTCAAAGACGCCCCGGCCAGAACACTTTCCCTGTTGAGCGTTGCGGTGGGCGGATTCTGGTCCGAACCGTTGTAGACGGCAAAAAGACCCACACTGGGCCAAAAGGCACCGCGGGCGTATTTAATGTTCTGCCTGGCGATTCTTGTTTGCATTTCATAACTTTTCAAATCAGCTCTCGTGTCCGCAACTGTTTTTCGCAATTCATCAAACGATTCTGGATCCGGATACAAACTTTCCTGATGCTTCAGACGGAAATTGTCCTCGATTCCCGTCAGTCGGATCAGGGCGGCACGGGCCAGTACCAGCGCATTTGTTGCCTTCAGATAATCGGCACGTGCACCCGACAATTCTCCATCGGCCCGTAAAAGCGATGTTTTTGTCAGCTCGCCGACCTTCACTTTTTTCGCGGCGGAATTCCTGTATTGTGTGAGCCTTTCGACGTTTGCCGCAGCAATTTCAAGCGCTTTTTTCGCTTTGAGAACATCATAATAATAAGTTGCCACCATCAGAATAAAATCCGCTTTTGCAGTATCCAGATCGAATTCGCTTTTGGTAATCGTCTGCCCGGCGATGAGCAAAGCGTCGAGTTCGCGCAAACTCAAAGAGAATGCCTGGTCCGCACGAACTCCCCATGTTCCCGATTGTTCCGGCTGAATCAGAACGCCGGAAACGCTGAATTTGTCTTGTGTAAAACGATTGTAGGTCCCAAAAGCTGTCACCTTCGGAATCAGGAGGGAAAGAGCTTTGAACCGTCCCATTTCAGCGATAAATAGATTTTCCTCGGCATATTTGATTTTTTCAGAATTTTCCAGCGCCTGCTGATACAGATCGCTCAAGGTGTATTCCCGGGCAGTTGCATAAGACACAGTCATGACAACAACCGCAAACAATACCCCCAGAAGCAGCAGACCTTTTTTCATTCACACCACCTTTTTCCTGTATCAACAATCATCAACTACCGGTCGATGACGCCCACCGCTCTTTGCAGACGGGCGTAAGCAATATTGTAATCCGCCAACGCATTGGCATACTCCGATTTTGCCTTGGTGAGCAGCGTCTGAGCGTCCAGCACTTCCGTCGAACGCGCCACTCTTTCCTTGTAGCGGGCTTCGGAAATCCGGAAACTCTCCTCGGCCTGTTCAATCACTTTCTTTGACACCGCAATCTGGCTTTCCGACTCCTGCAGGATGAGGTAAGCGTTTTTGATCTCCAGCGCTACCTGGTCGTTTAACTCCTTGGTCTGATCAATAGCCTGATTTTCCAGGGCCCTTCCTGCATCAACCCGGAATTTTGTTTTCCCCCACTCCCAGAAACTCCAGTTGGCCACCGCCATCACCTGCCAGCTTTCTCTTTTTTTGTAATCGGTCCCAGACAGGGACATCGTATCGCCAAACCTTGCGTAATTGCTCACAAGGCTGACCGCAGGGAAAAACTCACTTTGCGCCTGTCGGACCACATAACCGGCCTGCCGGGCCTTTAGTTCTGTGATCTTGAGCTCCGGTCGATGCTGCCTGGCATTCTCCAGACAATCCTCATACGATTGACTGACAGGTTGATAGTCCAGAATATCGACAACCTCAAGCGGTGAGAGCAGATTGCGCTTCAGTAGCGTGTTTAAGCTTGATTTGGCCAGTGTCACGGCGTTTTGCGCCTTCACCAGCGTCTGCTTCCCGTTGGCCAGCTGCACCTCGGATTGCAGGAGATCATTTTTCGGAATCAGGCCAACCAGGAAGAAATGATGTGCAACATCGCGGTGGGCGTTGAGCATTTCCACCGATTGTCGCGCGGTTTCCTTCAGTCTCTGCGCCCGCAAAATATTATAATATGCAACCTTGACTTCCAGAATCACATCCAGGGTTTTTGCCGTTTCCTCAACCAGCGCGATATCTTCACCTGTTTTGCTGGCCTGATAGTTGGCCAAGATCCCCCCGCCGGCAAACAGAGGCTGACTCGCCTCGATAATCCAGTTATGGTTGTTGATCGTTCCGGCAATCATGTAACTTGCCGGCATGGAAATGGTACCCGTAAAACCGGGGAAGTAGAAGCCCGGTTCCTCGTTCAAACGCGTATAGCTGTATGAGGTTTTGAACTTGGGCAGAAAACCGGTCATCGCCTCCCGCTTTTTTGCCTGGGCGCCCCTCGCACCCTCTTTGGCAATATTAATGATGCGGCTGTTTTTGACCGCGATTGAGACACTGTCCTCAAGGGTCAAGGTCTCTGCCGCTTTGATGGAAAGAGGAAAGAACAAAATGGCAGCAACTACACATCCCCACATACACCGGCTTTTATTTGTCATATTTTTTCACCCCGTTTAAAAATATGTCCAGAATAACATCTTTTTTGGAAGCAAGCGTTTCTTTTGTCGGCATAATCATCCAGTCGATGGAAGCCGCGCGGATCAAATGCGACAAAGCAGCCGCCATTTCATGAGGCGGAAGGCTCCGCAATATACCACTTTTAATGCCGGCCTTCAGTATATTTTCAATAAAAAATAAATGTTTGAAATAATCTTCCTTCAATGCCTGACGAAAGGAATCCATCGTCAAAGGCGACAGTTCGTTTTCTCCGCGAAGAAATATTCTGCAAAAAGCGGCATTTTCTTCAACAAATTGCAACTGTGCGGAAATGATGGCCGCCAGCTTGCCATGCAGATCTTTCACGCAAGAGACTTTCTGTTCAATGGATTGATACATGAAAGCCAGCTTCTCGCTGATCATGGTTGTGTAGAGATGTTCCTTGCCTTTAAAAAACTGATACAGATATCCCGTGGAAAAACCGGAAGCCGCGGCAATTTCCGCAACAGTCACATTATGGAAGCCTTTTTCTGAAAAGATTTTTTCCGCTTCTGACAGAATTACGGCACGGCGCATATTGAACTCATGTTTTTTTCTTTGTTGCCTCTCCATGATTTCATCCCGGACCGATTTTATGAACGGTCATTCATTTTATGAACAATCATTCACATTGTTTTTATCATTTGTCAAGATTTATAGTGGACCAAAGAAACGGGGCAGAAGATTTTTATTGTCTGTATTTTTATTCGCGGATAACATCCTCAATGACACCTCCGCCCAGAACCGTATCTTCCGCGTAAAAGACAACAGCCTGCCCGGGCGTGATGGCATCCTGAGGCTCCTTAAACATGACTTTCAATTTATCACCTTTCCGGGTGACCGAACAAAGGGCGGGCTTTTTCCTGTAACGGATTTTTGCTTTTGCCTCTCCGGGAAAAGGTTCGACCAAAAGATTCAGATCTCCCGCGATAAGACCTGATCCCCGGACATCATCCTTACCCCCGACGATGACTTGATTTTTCAGGGCATCAATCGCCACCACGTAGTAAGGGTCTTTCGCGCTGATACCCAAACCTCCGCGCTGGCCAATCGTGTAGTAAATGATTCCACGGTGCCGGCCCATAATTTTCCCGGTTCTGTCCACAATATCGCCCGGTTCAGATTTCAGATTTCTGTCTGAAAACACCCGGCTGTAATCGCCATGCTGAACAAAACAAATATCCTGGCTGTCCAACCTGCGGGCTGTATGCAAACCCGATTCTTCCGCCATTTTGCGCACTTCTTTTTTGGTCATCCCTCCCAGGGGAAATAAAATAAACGGCAGGTCTTCCAGTTTGATTGGATAAAGAAAATAACTCTGGTCCTTCTCCCTGTCCGCGGGGCACATCAGCCGCCAGCCTGAAGGATGCTCTTCGATCCGGGCATAATGGCCCGTTGCCAGCCTGTGAAATCCGAGTTTACGTGCTTCCTTCAGCAGGGCCCCAAATTTGAGATGGCGGTTGCAATCCACACACGGGTTGGGAGTCCGGCCGGACAAATATTCAGAGGTAAATCTGCCGATCACCTGATCTTCCATCAGCGAGGCAAATGCAACGGTCACATGAGGTATCCCCAACTGATCACATGCCATTGCGGCATCAGCTATGGCATCATCTGAAAAACGGCCTGAAGTCCCGCCTTCCCTGTAAATGCCAAGCGCCATGGTCACCCCCGTAACCTCATAGCCCGCGTTTTTGAGCAACAGCGCGGCCACGGACGAATCTACGCCACCGCTCATCGCCACAAGAACTTTTCTTTTGGAGGAACTGTCAGACTTCTTCATATTTCATAACGTCTCAATATTATTTCTGCCGACCTGGAACGAGTAAAAATCTATTCGCCATAACATGTCAAGAGTTTTCTAGAATAAGCAACCATGCCCCGCGACTGAAGGGAATGATAAAAACAAACTCCAAAATTTCCGTTTTGCTTGGCCGCCGCAAATCACCGTCATCGTTCAATATTGAGGCAAAACATGTTTCCTCTTGACTTTTCAGACACAGGGAGTATTTTTTATATAGTTAGGCCGCTGACAACTGTCAATGTTTTCTCACGAATTTCCAACAGGTTACTTTCGTCTTAAAAAACCATATTTCTCAAAGCACCGATTTGAGGATAGCCCGATGAAATTTAAATTACTCATGCCGCTTTTTTTCATTATCACCGTTTCCTGCGGACCTTTTCCGCATCAAGTGATGCGGGAAGTTACAAAAGACATCCCCTACAACGAGGTTGCCAGGGCGCCGGAGGCCTTCCGGGGGACAACCGTCCTGTGGGGTGGAGTGATTGTCGAGACCATCACAAGATCAAATGATACCCTGATCATCATCAGGGAAACTGAGCTTGATTTCCGAAAGCGTCCCCTCAACACCGACAGGTCCGCGGGACGTTTCATCGTTCGCCACCAGGGATTTCTGGACCCGGCCATATATGCCCGGGGACGTGAAGTGACAGTTGTCGGCGTGCTTGCCGGCAAAGAAGAACGGCCTGTCGGAGAGTTGCTCTATTCATACCCTGTTGTTGAATCCCGGTCCCTTAAACTCTGGGAACCATGGACTGATTTACCTCCCTTTTACGACCCCTTTTACCGGGACCCTTTCCCGTATCCATGGTGCACCTACCCGGCACCCTTCCGTCCCCTCAGGCGTTAGCTCTGAATTCCTTTTATATTTAAATGGTTACTGAAATCAGCCCCCCTGGCGGACAAAACATCCATAATCCGGTCAGTCAATGACAAGTTAAACTTTTTCAGAGAAAAAATAATTTAAAGCAAACCGTTATTATTCATACTATTTCATTGATGAAAACCAAAATATGTGTGAAACTTGGACCAAACAATTGTTCATATATTTTGCGCCAGCCGGACAACTAACGGGTAGCGCATTGAATGAATCATGATCTTTACACCAGTGAAAAGCCGGTCTTAAGAAGCTGAATCCCTGATGAACCGGAGGAATATCCTTGAGCGGCAATCCAACCATCGAAGCATTGGAACAGAGAATCATCATTCTCGAAGAAGAATTGGCCAAAGCCAGACAAGAAAAAGAAGATCTGCGTGAAAAGGCCGAAATGTTCGAGAATATCATCAATGGCGTTTCAATGCTGATCACCTATATGGACACCGAGGAAAGATACGTGTTCGTGAACCGGGCCTATGCCCAGTGGTATGAAATAAATCCCGAACAATTGATCGGGAAGCGGGTTGCCGATATTCTAAAACCCGATGTTTATGAGAGGGCGTCGAACAACATCAAAAAGGTGTTGAAGGGGCAGCATGTATCTTATGAAAACGAGGTGATCGACAAAGATGGGCGTAAGCGTTTCGTCCGCGCAAATTATGAGCCGTGTTTCAGCGGTGGACAGGTAAAGGGGTTTTACACCTCCATTGTTGACATCACCGAGAGCAGGCAGATTGAAGAGGCACTACGCGAAAGCGAATCCCGCATTCAGACCATCAGCAATAATCTTGCTGATGTAATGATATATCAGGTTATAGCAAAATCCGACGGCTCAAGGAAATTTACCTATTTAAGCGATACCGTCCGAATTCTTTACGGAGTGTCCCCCGAAGAGGCCATGGCTGATTCCGGCCTGATTTACAGCAGAATTCATGAAGATGATATTGCCTATTTGATCGGAGCTGAAGAAGAGGCCCTGAAAACTGCTTCGAGGTTCAAGGCGGAAGTGCGGGTAAATGAGCCATCGGGAGGCATCAGATGGTCCATGTATTCATCAACTCCCACGTTCATGAAGGACGGTTCAGTATACTGGAATGGAATTGAACTGGTCATTACCGAACGCAAGCGGATTGAAGAGACCCTGAAAAAGAGCGAAGAAAATTTCCGGCGTTCGATCGAAGATTCACCGCTGGGCATACGTATTGTCTCTGAAACAGGTGAAACGCTTTTTGCCAACCGGGCGTTTCTTGATATCCTCGGATATCAAAGCATTGAAGAATTGAAGGCAACCCCTCCAAAGGATCGTTACACGTCTGAAAGTTACACAAAATACGTGGAAAGGCGGGAGAAAAGAAAACAGGGCAAGTTTGTGCCGTCTGAATACGAAGTCAGTATTGTCAGAAAAGACGGCGGGATCAGGCACCTCAGGGTTTTCCGCAAGGAAATCCTGTGGAGCGGCAATCCGCAGTTTCAAGTCCTGTACGATGACATCACGGAACACAAGAAAGTGGAAGAAGCCCTGCGGGAAAGTGAAAGCAAATATCGCGATCTTGTGAAATACGCGCCGTCCGGAATCTACGAAGTTGATTATGAAACAAACCGATTTGTCAGTGTGAACGATGTCATCTGCGAATATACAGGCTATACGCGGGATGAGCTGATGAATATGAATTTATTCGACCTGCTCACGGAAGAAAGCCGGAGGTTGATGATCCAGCGGCTGGAAAAACTGTTCGCCGGGGAGCAAATCCCCCCAAATGTCGAATACTGTATCAGAACCAAAAATGGAGAATTGATATGGGCAATCCTCAACGCCCGGTATATTTATGAAGGGGGAAGATTAAAAGGCGCGACAGGAATTATTAACAACATCACTTCTAGGAAAAAGACAGAGGAAGCTCTTCGTGAAAGTGAAGAAAAACTCAAATCGATCATCTCAACAAGCAAGGAGTGGATCTGGGCGATAGACACGAAAGGCATTCATACTTTCAGCAATCCTGCCTGTGAGAACATTCTCGGCTATCGTGCCGAAGAGATTGTCGGGGAAAATTGGCAGCATCTCCTTCATGAAGAAGACATGAAAAGGATCGAGCAGTTACTGTCAAGGTCAGCTGAGCAGAAAACCGGATGGTCGAACGTCATTTTACGCTGGCAGCACAGGGATGGCACCTGTCGTTACATGGAAAGCAACGGCGTGCCGATTTTTGACGCTGACGGTGTGCTGAAAGGTTTTCAGGGCTCCGACCACGACATAACCGAGCGGAAGCTGGCGGAGGAGTACCAGAAGAGCATGCAGGAGCGGC
>CAYMYR010000047.1:0-19852 GCA_964394715.1 uncultured Smithella sp. | reverse complement strand
GCCGCTCCTGCATGCTCTTCTGGTACTCCTCCGCCAGCTTCCGCTCGGTTATGTCATTGTACAGGACCTGGAACAGTCGATTGCCGCTCCACATTACATCCTTGCGAAAAACCCGCAGGTGCCGGATGTCCCCGTCTCTTCTTACAATGCTGACCTCGTATTCGGAGGGTACATAACGACCTTTCTTCCTTTTCTCTTTCCGGTCTTCGTGTTCAGTAAAACTCTCGGGCGTATAGCGCTCCTTTGCAGGAATTGCATCCAGTTCTTCCATGCTTTTACAACCATAGATATCCAGAAGCGCCCGGTTGACATACATCATTTTCCCTGTCTCAAAGATAATACGCGCTCCGAGAGGAGAATCTTCGAGGGAACGCCGGAAGTTTTCTTCTGCCTGCCTGAGCGCTTCTTCCATTTTTTTCCGTTCGGTGATTTCCAGAACGGATATGATCCCGGCAGGACTCCCGTTATACATGATGGTCTCTCCGGAAAGGTCAACCCACTTTACGGTCTTGTCTTTCGTGACAATTCGAAATTCATAACGCTTGGTGACGGGAATGCCCTGCTGACGTTTCTGACCCCGTTCCATGACCGATTGTTTGTCGTCGGGGTGGACGATATCCCAGAAATTCATCGAAAGAAGCTCCCGGTTCGAGAAACCCGTGATGTCGGTCGCGGCGCGATTTGCATATATCCATTTATCATTTTGAAAGAGCAGAATGGCTGTTGGAGAAGATTCCATGAGGATGCGGAATCTTTCTTCACTTTCCCGAAGGGCATCTTCAGCCTTCTTTCGCCTGGTGATGTTTCGGCCGACGCAGACAACACCGGCGACTTTTCCATCACGTATGAAGGGGGCGCCGCTTACTTCGCCAACGGTCAGGGTGCCATCCTTGCCGATAAATTCATAAATCGATGGCGGCAGGGTTGCCCCTTTGAATATCTGGCCGAGATGATCAATGGCCTGTTCCAGAGATTGTGGCGACAGGATGGATCCTAAATCAGAAAGAGGATGGCCGATGAAATCCTGTACTTTATATCCCAGTATTTTCTCCACGCTCGGAGACATGCTTAATATGTTAAGATTTGTATCAAAGGAAAAAATGACATCGGTGATGTTTTCAAAATTCAGGCGATACTTCTCCTCCAGTTCCTTGAAGTTCCGGTTCGCCATTTCCAGATCGAGTATTTTCTTTTCGAGTTTGTGGAAGAGAATTTCATTGTAACGGCGGAAGAATTCCATTTCTTCACCCAGGGGCTTTGCCGCCACAAAATTTTCTTTTTTCTTTTCTTCCAGCAGTTCGATCAGGGCATTCATAAGGGTTGTCGGTTCTTCCGGCTTGATGATGAACCGGTCTGCACCGAGTGAAAGGGCAAATGTCTCGTCCTTCGGATCCGTGTAGGTTGCCGTATAAAAAACAAAGGGGATATTTTTAAGTTTTTCGTCAGCTTTGCAGTGCTGGCACAAGGTATATCCGTCCATCACCGGCATCAGGATATCCGAGACGATGAGGTCGGGTATATGATCCCGCAACATTTCCAGGGCGATGCTGCCGTTTGCCGCCTCAAGAACCTTCCACTCCTGTTTCTCCATCAGGCTTTTTAACAGGTATAAATTGTCTGCGTTATCATCAACAATGACAACATTTGTTTTCATGTGTTCCTTCATAAGTAAAGCGATCAGGACAGATTGATTTTCGACCTGACGGCGCGTATTCATTTTCGTTGCTATGTCGATGGATCGGGCACGACCCGCAGGTACTGACGGCAGGAAACGTGCAATGTTTATCTATTTTCGCTCAACCCGTCAGAAAGTCAAGAAAATATTGTATCAAGTGATCTGCAGACTGATCGGAGATTTCAACTGTTTCTCTGGTGCCCCTTCACAATCTGTGAACGGATCATGCGCGGAAGAATCAGATGGTGCTGCGGGCAGATGGAACGCGGATTCTGATACACGCAGTTGGCAAAACCTACCAGGTATTTGCGCAATTCATCATAACGGATGATCTCATCGACAAAGCCCTTTTTAGCGCAGTACATCGGATTGGACGTGTCATCATAGTGTTTAACCATTTGATTCATCTTTTCTATTGTGGGTTGCAGGGGCCGTCCTTCATCTTTGTCCTTGACCAGGCGTCTGGCGTATGTTGCCGCCGCCGCCGTCTCCCCATGCATGACGTTAATCTCTGTCGCAGCCGTACCCAGAGAAAAGGCATTGTTGTTATTGGCTATCGGTCCCCCCATGACATAATAACCGGCCACACTGCCTTTGCGCAGAACGACAAGCATCATCGCCAGCTTGGAATTTTCAATGGAATAAATCAGGGATTGTCCCAGCCCGAGCAGCTCTGCTTTTTCCGCGTCATCTCCAACATCAATGCCGCTGGTGTCCTGAATCCAGATGACAGGAATTTTATCGCGGGAGCACAATGTGACAAATTCACTCATCTTGATCAAACCCTGACGATAAAGCCTGCCGCCCGTCCCTTCATAGGCTTTGGTGTATTCCGGATATTCGGCGAAAGTTCCCTGGCGGTTCCCGATCACGGCCATCAGGTATCCATCGATCCTGACGAGGCCTGTATAGACTTCCGGACCGAATTCGGGACGAAATTCCATGTGCTCGGAACAATCGACCAGCCTTGCCAGGACCTGCTCAAAATCGTAAACACTTTTTTGATCAACCGGGACAATCGAGGCAATTTCAGATGGGGGATATTTTGGCCGGGCCGGTTCGGCCACGCGGAAAAAGCGTGGCTTGTATGCGGGAAGATCTTCCATGTAATCCCGGATAGCGTCGAGGACCTGTTTTTCTTCATCAAAAACGGCACGGAAAAAACCGGTGACATCGTAATGAATTTTGACGCTTCCGGGCGGGACGGATTTGAAATGCCTGGTCGCGTTGATAATTTCCTCCGCGCGGGCTTCATTGTAAGTCCCTGCCGGATGGATACCGCTGAGGATGCCTCCGCCGCCCACCGCCATATTTGCCTTCCTGTGGGCAAGCAGAATCACCGGACTGACGGACTGATAACCGCCGCCGGCCGGATTGGTGCCATAGATGCCGGCAATAACAGGGTTGCCCATGATTTCCAGCTCTGCATGGCGATAGAAACAGGCGCCCTGACCCCGTTTGCCGGCATAAACTTTTTCCTGCTCGGTAAGCTTGACGCCAGAACAGTTCACCAGCCAGACAAGGGGGACGCGGAGAATTTTGGCCATGTCCGTTATCCGGAGATTATTTTCCGCCTGCCCGGCAATCCAGGCACCGGCCATCCATTTGTTGTTAAACCCGGCCAGGACGCACCATTTGCCGTTGATTCGTGCAAGACCGTCGACCACGCCGGTGCTGCCTGATTCTTCATTTTGGGGATCAAAGATACTGTGAAGCGGACAGAAGGTTCCGGGATCCACCAGGTATTCGATGCGCTGCCAGACGCTCATCTCGCCGCGCTCGTTCAATTTCGGCAGCGGAACACCTACGTTTTTGATGCGCTCAACTTCGGCATCGATGGTCTGCATGATTTCTTCGATTTTTGTGCAGTTTTCCCTCATGTTTTCGATTTGTGCCCCGGAAAGCGGGCATCCCAGCGGATCCATTTTCTCAAAATACTGTCTCATGACTGACTCCTGTATTCGGTCTAAACCCGGTTTGGTGCAAATCCCATTGCCGCATTGGCAACAATCATGGTGTGCATGTTGGAAGTACCTTCCAGCGTTTCGAACTGCTTGGAGTCCCGAAGGAATCGTCCGCAGGGATATTCATCGGAAAAGCCGAAGGAACCGAACAGTTTCATGCATTCATTGGCGTCGTGAACAACAACTTTCGCTCCGTAAAGCTTGGACATGGAGGTTTCCATGACGTTAGGCAGCCCCCGGTCCTTGAGCCAGGCGGCCTTGTATACCAGCGCTGCGAGGGTTTCGTGTCCGACTTTCATTTCCGCAACCTGCTGCTGAATCAGCTGGTATCTGCCGATCTGCTTTCCGAACTGACACCGTTCTGTTGCGTATTTTGCAGAGGCGTCCAGGATCGCGCCGGAAAGGCCAAGCGCTCCCGCTGAGCAGCCCAGTCGAGTGGAATTGAGCTGCGTCATGCAGATCTGGAATCCACGGTTGAGCTTTCCCAGGAGAAGACTTTTGGGTAGTTTCACATCTTCAAAGGTGATCTCTGCCGTGTCGGACGCCCACAGACCGACTTTGTCGCTGATCTTCTTTCGGGTAATGCCGGGAAGGCTGTAGTCCATGATAAAGCAACTGATGCCGTTGGCGCCCGCATCCTTGTCCGTTTTGACATACAGCAGGCCTTGATTGGTGACCGTTCCGTTGGTGATCCACATTTTATTTCCATTGAGCAGATAGTAATCGCCTTTATCGTCGGCGTGGCATTTCATGGAAGCGACATCGGAGCCGATATCCGGTTCGGTCATGGCGAAACTTCCAATGTATTCGCCGCTGACGAATTTGGGAATATAGTGCTGCTTCTGCTCCTGGGTGCCGAATTTCTGGATGGTCAGCGCGGGGCCCCAGCACTGCATGTTGAATGCCATGCGCCATGAGGTATGGACCTTTGCTATCTGTTCGATCGCCAGGGCACCTTCAAGAAAGCCCATGCCGTTTCCACCGTACTTTTCATCGATAGAAAAACCGAAAAATCCCAGTTCGGCCATTTTGTCAAAAATTTCTTTGCGCCAGAAGTGATTTTTCTCGTCCTCCTCAACGTGCGGCGCAATCTCTTTTTCAGCAAAACTTCTGGCCGTGTCCTGAATCATTTTTTGTTCTTCTGTTAATGCGAAATCCATATCGTTTATCCTCCCGGATTTTTATTTTCTTTCAATTATCAGGCATATCCCCTGACCGCCGCCACCGCAGATCGTTTCCAGCCCGAAGCGTTTATCGGCCCGCACCATTTCGTTGATCAGTGTGGTAAGGCGCATCGTGCCGGTCGCGCCGATCGGATGACCGAGTGAAATGCCTGATCCGTTTACATTGACCTTTGCCTCCATCTGTTCGTCGGAAAGCCCCGAGAGCCTCGCGTCAGCAAGGCACTGGACGGCAAAAGCTTCCTGCACTTCAATCAGGTCCATCAGGTCGATTGTCACATTGATCTTTTTCAGCGCTTTTACCACGGCTTCCGGAACCGCAGGGTAGGTGATGGTGGGGTCTGTGGCCGCTACGGCGCAGGATCGGAAATAGGCCAGGGGTTTTATGCCCAGCTCCTTCGCTTTCTTTTCAGAAGCCATCACAACTACTGCTGCGCCGTCATTTTCCGACGATGAATTGCCAGCTGTACAGATACCTTCCTGATAAACCGGTTTTAGTTTTGCCAGGCGCTCCAGCGTGGTTTCCCGGCGTGGCCCCTCATCTGTTTTCAGATAAACCGTTTCGCCGCTTTTTTTGTCTTTGCCTATGGGAACAGGAACAATTTCATCGGCGAACCTGCCTGCGTCCTGTGCCGCGATTGCTCTCTGATGGCTGCGTAGCGCCCAGCGGTCAGCTTCTTCACGAGTGATTTTTTCTCTTTTGGCAGCGGTTTCCGCCCAGGTCATCATCGAGCTCAGTTCCCCGTAGCGTGCGATTGGCTGAGACATGACGCGTCCGCGCTGGATACGGTCATAGAAAGGAATGCCCCACATCGCCAGCGCGCCGTGGCCGCGGGGCATGAAGCCGTATTTTTCATGACTCTTGCCGCCCAGTCCCCACTTGATGTCGCCGGGAATATAGAGTTCACACTGGCTCATGGATTCCATGCCACCGGCGATGACCAGTTCGGCGTTGCCTGTCTGGATTTTCATGGCTCCGTAAAAGATGGTGTCCAGCCCGGAACAGCAGCGCCTGTCCAGCATGATCCCCGGAATGGTGTCCGGCCACCCTGCGTCGAGCACGGCCATTCGCGCACCGTTAGCACACTCGCCGTTTTGGTAGGCCGATCCCATGATGACATCATCAATTATTGCCGGATCAATTCCCGTATTTTTCACCACTGCCTGTAAAACAAGGCTTGCCAGCCGGTAAACCGGCACATCCCTGAGTGCGCCTCCGTATGCGCCGATTGGTGTTCGCGCGCAACTGATAAAAACCACGTTTTCCATAAATCCGTACCTCGATAAGTGAATTGATGTTTCTTACGTATCTTTCCGTTATTCAGCCTCTGTTTTCACCCGCGGATCTGTCTCATAGACGGGACTGTACATCCTGGATTTAATGAATCCTGGTAAATCTGAAGGCTTTTTCATTACCGTAAGCTGCCGGGCAAATACCAGCCTGGCAACGGCAATCGCGATATGGAGGGATACTTCGCGAATGCGTGACAGGGAGGGAAAAATCCTGCCCAGTTCCAGGTCCTCCCGGGTGACCTTTTCCGCCACACACCTGGCAGCCGCGGAAAACATTTCATCCGTTACCCGGGTCGATTCCGATGCCATAACGCCCAGCCCGACACCGGGGAATATATAGACATTGTTTGCCTGGCCCGGAACAAATTGCTGGCCATGGACAACCGCCGGCGGAAAGGGGCTTCCGCTTGCAAAGACCGCGCGTCCATTCGTGTAATGGTAGGCGTCCTGTGCCGTGCATTCCGATTGCGAGGTTGGGTTAGAAAGAGCAAACACAATCGGATGTTTGTTCCATTTGGCCACGGCCTGTAAAATTTCCGGGGTGAATGCCCCGGGCTGCCCTGACGCGCCGATTATGGCGGTCGGTTTGATGGCATTGACCGCGGAGAAAAGATCGCGATGGAAGGGAAAATCATGGGCAAAACGACGTTTGTGCTGTGCCAGGTCTGTTCGGCTGCCGACAACCAATCCTTTCGAATCAACAAACCAGCAGCGGCTCAGGGCTTCATCTTCAGAAAGACCCTGATCAACCATGGAAGAAACTACCAGATTTCCGATCCCCAGGGCAGCTTCACCCGCTCCCAGAAACACCATCTGCTGGTCGGTGATTTTGCCGCCGGTGACGGACAGTGCCGAATATAGCCCGGCCAGTGCCACACCGGCTGTTCCCTGGATGTCGTCGTCGAACATGCAGTAGCGATCCCGGTAACGGTCAAGCAGCCGGAAGGCGTTTTGATTGCCGAAATCTTCGAGCTGAATCATGACATGGGGGAATGTTTTGCTGGCTGCCTCCATAAATTCATCCATGAGGGCATCGTATTCCTTACCATGCAGGCGTTCCTCCGGCAGACCGATATATTCCGGGTCACTCCAAAGTCCTTTATTGCCGGTGCCGACATCGATCATAACGGGCAGGCATGCATTGGGCGTGATGCCCGCACAGGCCGTGTAGAGCGTCAGCTTGCCCACGGGAATTCCCATGCCGTTCGAACCAAGATCTCCGAGTCCCAGGATGCGCTCGCCATCGGTTACCACAATGATGCGAACATCCTTATATGGCCAGTTGCGCAGAATGCTCCTGATATGGCCGTGATGATGCTTTGTAATGAAAATCCCGCGGGGACGACGGAAAACCCTGCTGTATTCCTGGCAGGCCAATCCCACGGTTGGTGTATAGATAATTGGGCTCAATTCTTCCAGGTGCTCGATAAGCGTTTTGTAGAACAACTGCTCATTGCGGTCCTGCAGGCCGATCAGATAAAGGTACTTTTCCAGGTTGTTGGGTTTACGGCGGACATTGTTCATAATATGCTGAACCTGCTGCTGCTGAGAGGAGATCAGAGGCGGCAGCAGGCCTTCGAGTCCCAGTGCTTTACGCTCAGCTGAGGTGAAGGCTGTGCCTTTATTCAAGGCGGGATCGTGCAGCAAATCAATTCCACGGGGGAGTTTTTCAAGACCTGATGGATGTTTTGACATACCGATCTTATCTCCATTCCCTAATATGCAGCCTGTTTAATAATGACATTATATTTCTTGCTGATTTTTTCCATTATTAAAGGAATCTATCAAGGATTGATTCTGGTTGATCTCCATGCAATCCATTTAAATTTATTTCGAGTAGAATCCCTTTCCTTCCCCTGCGAGTCTCTCGATGAGCGGGGAGGGAGTCCAGTATTCAGTGCCGACCAGATCCCTGTACTTCAGGATCGCATCGTAAACTTTTTTCAGGCCTACGGTATCGGCATAGAACATCGGGCCGCCTAGATAGGCGGGGAAGCCATAACCATTGAGCCAGACGACGTCAATGTCGAGCGGACGGGCCGCAATGCCTTCTTCCAGGATTTTCGCACCCTCATTGATCATGGAGTAAATTGCCCGTTCGATGATTTCCTGGTCTGTGATGTTGCGGCGGGTGATCCCGACTTCCTGAGAATGCCTGATGATGAGTTCTTCAATCATCGGATCGGGTGTCGCGTTGCGCTTTTCATCGTATTGATAGAAACCGGAACCCGTTTTCTGCCCGAAACGCCCCATTTCGCAAATCTTATCGATGATGTTGCAGGCTTTTTCCCGTGCGGTCAGTGAGTCGAATTTGGCTTTGCGGTTTCTCCAGCCGATATCCAGACCGGCCATGTCGCCCATGGCATAAGGCCCCATGGGGAACCCGAAGTTGTAGATGGCCTTGTCGATCTGCCAGGGCAGTGCTCCTTCTTCCAGCATGAAACCGCATTCGCGGGTGCGCTTGGCCAGCATGCGGTTGCCGACAAATCCGTCGCAGACGCCGACCAGAACCGGCACCTTGCCGATGGTCCTGCCGATCTTCATAGCCGTGGCGTAAACTTCGGGAGACGTTTTTGCGCCGCGCACATTTTCCAGAAGACGCATTACATTGGCGGGGCTGAAGAAATGCATACCCATGATATCCTCCGGCCTTTTGGTCGATGCCGCGATCTCGTCGATATTCAGATAGGATGTGTTGGAAGCAAGAATGGTCCCGGGCTTGCAGATGGCTTCCAATTTGCCGAAGACTTCTTTCTTCACAGCCATGTCTTCAAAAACCGCTTCGATGACAAGGTCAACATTCTTCAGGTCGTTATAGGAAAGAGTTGGTTGAATGAGTGACATGCGCTTATCCATGACCTCCTGCCTGAGTTTGCCTTTAGCAACAGTGGCGGCGTAGTTCTTCCGGATCACGGCAAGGCCCTTATCCAGCAGTTCCTGTTTGACTTCCAGAAGGATCACGGGAATACCGGCATTGACAAAGCACATGGCAATGCCTCCGCCCATGGTTCCCGCGCCCAGCACGCCCACGGACCTGATTTCCCGTGTTGGTTGATCATCGGGCAGCCCCGGTATGCGGACAACTTCACGTTCGGAGAAGAAAACATGACGCAGTGCCCTGGACTGGTCGGATGCCTGCAATTCCAGAAATATGGCGCGCTCCCGTTTCATGCCTTCGGCAAAAGGGAGCTCGGTGGCGATTTTAACAGCCTCGATGCATTTGAAGGGGGCGATAGCGCCACGGAATCTGCGGGCATTGGCTTTGGTAAAATCGTCAAAAACAGAAGGGGAATCGGCTTTGGCCTGCCGTTCGCTTACTTTTCGGACAGGAAGTTTCTCATCAATCACTTTTTTTGCAAAGATAAGCGCCTCCGCTTTCAGATCGCCTTCAATGATGGCATCAAGAATACCCATTTCTTTGGCCCGGGCTGCGTTCACCGGAACACCGGAGGTGATCATCTCCAGCGCTGCCAGCACCCCGGCAAGGCGGGGCAGCCGCTGCGTTCCGCCCGCTCCGGGCAGAAGCCCCAGTTTCACTTCAGGCAGCCCCAATTTAGCGGTTGCTGCGGCAATACGGAAATGACAGCCCAGCGGAATCTCCAGACCTCCACCCAGTGCCGTTCCGTGGATTGCAGCAATGACCGGTTTGGGAGAATCTTCGATGAACTTACAGACATCCGGCAAATAAGGTTCCAGGGGGGGCTTGCCAAACTCCCGGATGTCGGCACCTGCAATAAAAGTGCGTCCCTCGCACAGGATGATCATGGCCGCAATATCATTGTCCGCAATGCCTTTTTCCAGGCCTGTCCTGATTCCTGCGCGAACGGCTTGGGAGAGAGCGTTTACCGGCGGGTTGTTAATGGTGATGATCCCGATGTTTCCTTCTTTTGAAAAACGCACGGCTTCTGACATGTTCGAGTCTCCTATTAAAAAAGGTATGCAACAGGAAGCATTTTACTCCATTTTTTTGGCAAATACCATGCCAGTGAATATTAATGGATTTATGCACTTATGCAATGGCTCAGGCGTGCGTTCCGGCCAATGATCTTTCCCAAGTCATACACCGGGAAAGATCATAAATGCCGGTCTGTTTCATTGTGCTGGTCGATTCCACCGGAATGGCATATTCCGGGGCGGATCAATAGATGCTCCTCATTCTGCTGGATTTGCGGCAGGACATGCATCTGGCTGTTTGTTTTGGATATGCCCTACAGCTTCAATCCTTTTTTGATTTTTTCGAGCATGACCTTTTCATCGTCATTATAAGGACCGTCCACCAGGCAGAGTCTGCGGGCGATGCTGAGGGCTTCCAATCGGTCGTCCTTGTCCTTGATCAGGACCGATAAGGCATTGAGCGCTTTATCCTCATCAGCCTGAAGGATAGCGACCTGTTCATGCATGATTTTTTTGAATTGCAATGCATTCAGTTTCTTGAGGGCCTTATGTGTTCTGGCGATTTCGTTGCCGACTTCAAAATGCCGCCTTTTCACATGCTGGCCGATTTTGGCAATGGCCATATACACCCGTATTAGACCGGCGGCCGGGCCTCCCTCCTCAATAGCGAGCAGGCGCCTGTCATAATCGGGACGCTCATATTCCGGCAGCTCTTGTGGCGGTTCTTTCGGTGCAGGCGGGAACAAACGCCTGAGCCAATCACTTCCGTAAATATGCTTGAACAGCTGTTCCTGATTCAGGTCACGATAGTCGCGGTAAATATCCAGAACATTTTCGATATATTCGGAGATGGATTTCTCTATGGCGATGAAGGGATTGTCTTCCGCCGCGGGCTTTCGGTTCTGCCGTGTGATCGATGCGATATTTTTAACCGGCCGCATCAGGGGATTGATGTCGGCAAACAGGTAACGCTGGAGGCGAAGCGGATGCAGGTAACGGATGATTTCCGCGGAAAGCTCCGTAGTCCAGAACTTTACCCACGGACGCGCGAGCAGCTGATAGACGTTGTCATTGGCTTCGGATACTTTTGACACCACGCTGAAATCTGCTTCGTCTGTTGTCCCGTCATCATAGGCGGCAATATCGGCAAATGTCCGTGGTGCGAATTGACTGCTGAATTTTCCGCTTTTTACATCACCTTCGATTACCATTTCATAAAGTCCCGGGCTCAGGAAATCAATGATGTCAAAATTCCCGATGATTTCGTTGTGTTCTTTTTTGGCGACGGATCCCGCTACAAAAATTCCCAGATGGCCGATGTTTTGATGCACAATGTAAATGATGACCTGTCCGTGTCTCTTGATGTCTTCGACAGAGGAATATACACGGGGAATCCAGTTGAGCGCCTGCTGGGTAGGGGTGATGTTGTCCCCCTCCGACGCGAAAACAATAATCGGACTTTCGATATTCTTCAGGCTGATTTTCTGACCTTCCCTCAGTTCAAGCTGCCCCTGTTCCAGTTTGTTGCCGACAAAAAGGTTTCGGACGATATAGTGGATTTCGTCGGTGTTCATCATGAAGAAACCACCCCACCATTTCTCAAAGTTGAGATATCGGTCCTCCTCCGTATCCACCTTCGAATAAACATTATACTGTTTGGTCCAGAAGGTATTGGCCGGATTGAGCAGCTCCATGTTCAAAACCAGGTTGGCGCCGTCAAAAACTCCGTTGCCGAGATCACTGAAAAAGGAATTGAGCCAGACGCCGCCTAAAAGGCCTCCTTTGTAGCGCATGGGGTTGACTCCTTCGATGCCGCTCCAGTAAGACAAGGGTGCGCCGTTGAGCACCAATGGCCCCGCGACATCGGGCCGGTCCGCGCATGCCAGTGCCGATGCCCAGCCCGCCTGACAGTTGCCGATAATGGCCGGGGGATCTGCATCAGGGTGCAGCTCAACCACTTTCTCTATGAACTTTTCAATGGCTTCAATCACATCCGCCATGGTCTGCCCGGGGATAGGATCCGTATAAAAGAGGATAAAATAAACCGGGTGGCCGTGTTCAAGAGCCATTCCTATTTCCGAATCGCGCTTGGAGCCTCCAATCCCGGGACCGTGGCCTGCGCGGGGATCAATAATTACAATGGGTCGTTTGGGCCTTGTTATACGTTCCCTGATCTTTTCCCGTCGATCATCGACAGCCTTTTGGATATCGGCGCGGCGGCGGTCGGAAATCCTGACCAGCGCGTAATTGGCGGGGTGTTTAAAATTCTTGGCGTTGAGGATCATTTCGTAATTATACGTCAGCACCGGCGGCTGGCCGCTGCGGAGATGTTTGATGTAATTGTTTCCTCTTTTGCGTAAAATATCCGTGAAAATGATGGAACGCTGCAGGGATTCCACCAGGTATTCACCCAGATGTTTTTGCCAGTCGGACCATTGTGCGGTTTTATCATCACAGGTTTTTATATCCATAGAGATTCTCCTCGCATTCTGTTAATTATTGATAATCATTGGAAGTACATTAACGATGTATGATGCGGTTGTCAAGACGGTAAAGACGGCATTGCCGAAGCGGCGAGATGTTGAAAAGGACGATGTTTTTATGGTCTGCCGGGCTTACGGATGGAGTTTGCCATGCGGCAGGATTCTATTATACTCATGGAAAAATCAGAAAAGTTCTGTTAAGAATAAAAACAATGTTTTCAATCATCTGAAAGTGGGAAAAATATGCCGCAGGAAGATTTGAACAAGCTTAAAATTGACAAATCCGATAAAAAAAGTGTTCTCACAGGCCGCAAAAAGAAGCCCTTTGTGGTTGCAACGATAATGGTTCTTCTGATTGCCGGTCTTCTTCTGTATTATGCGGGCATCATCGCACCGACCACAACGGTGGATGTAACGACGGTTTCCATGGTTTATCCATCACAGTCAGTGTCCGTACTGAATGCCAGCGGTTACATTGTTGCCCAGCGTAAAGCGGCGGTGGCTTCCAAAATGACCGGCCGGCTTACAGCGCTGCTGGTTGAAGAAGGAAGCATTGTGAAAAATGGGCAAATCCTGGCCCGGATGGAAAGCTCTGATGTGGCTGCCGCAAAAGACCAGGTTGCGGCCAATCTCATAAATGCCAGAGCCATGCTCAAACAGGCCAGAGTGGAAAGGGACAATCTGCAAAAGGAAAACGCCCGCTATCAGAAGCTGATCAAGGATGGATATATTTCTCAGTCGGAATATGATGCGATCAATACGCGTTATTTGCGTTCCCAGGAGGCAGTGAAAGCAGCCTCGGCGGCTGCGGAATCGGCGGCTGCCGCCCTTACGGGAGCCGAGGCAAATCTCGATTACACGCTGATCCGGGCGCCCTTTGACGGTGTGGTGCTG
Organism: uncultured Smithella sp.; assembly: GCA_964394715.1. Lineage (GTDB taxonomy): Bacteria > Desulfobacterota > Syntrophia > Syntrophales > Smithellaceae > UBA8904. The sequence continues at coordinate 6,468 of CAYMYR010000047.1, read as the reverse complement.
ACCAAGAATGCCGATGTGGGCGACATTGTCACGCCGCTGGGTGCGTCAAGCACATCCAAGGCCGCCGTGGTTACGCTGGCCGATATGGGATCTCTGCAGGTTGAAGCCGATGTTTCGGAAACCAGTATCACACGGATTCGGGTCGGTCAGCCCTGTGATATTCAGCTCGATGCCCTGCCAGACAAGCGTTTTCGCGGACAGGTGCACGCCATTGTACCGACCGTCGACCGGGCCAAAGCGACCGTATTAGTCAAAGTACGGTTTTTGGATCTCGATGCCCGGATGCTGCCGGATATGAGCGCCAAAGTGTCCTTTCTTTCCCGTGAACTGACCGCCGGTGAGTTGCAGCCCAGGCTGGCCGTGAATAAGGACGCGCTGGTCAGCCGTGACGGTAAGAATATCACTTATCTGGTCCAGGATAATAAAGTGCGGGAGACGGCCATATCCATCGGTGACAGGCTGGGAGACATGCAGGAAGTGGAAACAGGTCTGAAGCCGGGCGACCGTGTGGTGCTCAAGCCGAAAGGATTGAGGGACGGAGTAAAAATCAGGGTGGCGGAAAGATAAAATCCCGGCGGGCCGTGTTTCAGGCCTGAACAGGCAAAAACTTGACAACGGATCGATCTCCCGGACTCCGGTGTGTGCCGGGATTACACATCCGGCAATGGCGATGAGTAGGTTGTAATGGAAGGCAAAAAACCCATTGTTGAAATAAAGCACCTCTTCAAATGTTATCATCGGGAGAGCCTGGTCGTACCGGTGCTGCATGACATTACTTTCGATATTGCCGATGGGGAATTTCTGGCGCTGATGGGGCCATCCGGTTCCGGCAAGACGACGCTTCTGAACCTGATCGCTGGTATTGACAAGGCGGATGAGGGGACCATCCATGTTGGTGACATCGATATCACCACACTTTCGGAGACCGAACTGGCCGCCTGGCGAGCCAATTCCGTCGGTTTCATTTTTCAGTTTTACAATCTGATTCCCGTGCTCAAAGCCGTGGAAAATGTTGAGCTGCCGCTGCATTTGACCACCCTGTCCAAAAACCAGCGCCGCGAACACGCTGAAATGGCCCTTTCGATGGTGGGCCTGGGGCATCGGATGGACCATTACCCCGGTGAGATGTCCGGCGGGGAGCAGCAGCGCGTAGCAATTGCCCGGGCCATCGTTACCGATCCCACCATTCTGGTCGCCGACGAACCGACCGGCGATCTGGACCGCGTTTCCGCAGAAGAAATCCTTACCATGATGGAACGTCTCAACGATGACATGGGCAAAACGATCATCATGGTCACGCATGATCCCCGGGCGGCAGCCCGCGCCCACACACTGCGCCATCTGGACAAGGGGTACCTCAATAATGATGCTGCTCAAAATCCTCTTTAGAAACGCATTTCACAACAAACTGCGCAGTTCTCTCACCATTCTGGGCATTGCCGTGGCGATCCTTGCCTTCGGTCTGTTGAGGACGGTAGTGAGTTCCTTTTACGCCGGCGTCGAAGCGGCATCCACATCGCGTCTTGTTACGCGCAATGCGATTTCCATTATCTTTTCGCTGCCCATTTCCTACACGGAAAAAATCCGGCAGGTCGAGGGCGTCAAAACAGTTTCCTACGGGAACTGGTTTGGAGGTGTTTACATCAACGAGAAAAATTTTTTCCCGAATTTCTGCGTGGAACCCCGGACGTACTTCGAGCTGTATCCCGAATTTGTGGTTGAGGAAAATCAGAAAAAATCTTTCCTGGCCGACCGCAAGGGTGCAGTGGCGGGGAAAAAACTTGCCGATAAATACGGCTGGAAAGTCGGTAATAGTATTACGCTCAAAGGGATGATTTATCCGGGAAACTGGGATTTTGTCCTGAGGGGCATTTATAAAGGTCGTGACAGGACGGTTGACGAAACGCAGTTTTTTTTCCACTGGGCGTACCTGAACGAGGCGATCAAAAAAGCGATGCCATCCATGGCGGACCAGGTTGGTTTCTATATGATCGGTGTGAATCGTCCGGATGCGGCTGCGGAAACAGCCGTCAAGATCGACGGGATGTTCAGGAATTCGCTGGCCGAAACCCTGACGGAAACGGAAAAGGCCTTCAACCTTGGATTTATCGCCATGGCCGAAGCGATTGTCACGGCAATCCAGATGGTGTCGTTTGTCGTCATTTTCATCATCATGGCGGTCGTGGCCAACACCATGGCCATGACCACCCGTGAACGAACCGGCGATTACGCGATATTGAAAACACTGGGCTTCGGCGCCTGGGATATCACGATTCTGATTTTCGGAGAGGCCCTGGTCATTACGATTACCGGAAGCCTCATCGGCATTGCTCTGACGTTTCCCGCAGCTGCCGCTTTCGGTCAGAGGCTCTCAACGTATTTCCCGGTCTTTCTGGTTTCGGATCTGACGATTTACATGGATATCATCGCCGCCTTTCTCATCGCGTTTTTCGCGGCAATTATCCCGACAAGCCATGCCATCCGCATCCGCATTGCAGACGGTTTAAGGAGGATTGGCTGATGGCAGTGCCTCTTTCCTACAGTTTTCGTAATCTCTGGAAGCGCCGGCTTACGACCATCCTGACCGTGTCCGGCATGGCACTGGTGGTCTTTGTTTTTGCCGCGGTGTTGATGATGGCCGCCGGATTGCAGAAAACACTGGTTGAAACCGGTTCGCCAGACAACGTGGTGGTTGTCCGCAAGGCGTCGTCGTCTGAAGTGATGAGCTCGATGGAACGAAAATCCGCTGCCATCGTAGAAATGCTGCCGCAGGTTGCCATGGGCCAGGACGGACAGCCCCTGATGGCCAAAGAGTGCGTTGTGCTGATTGCCCTGAGGAAAAAGGGGGAGGAACAGGCTTCCAGCCATTCCAATGTTGTCGTGCGGGGGATACAAACCCAGTCCCTGCCGCTTCGACCGCAGGTAAAACTGACAGCAGGCCGGATGCTACGGATGGGCTCATCGGAAGTTGTTGTCGGCAACAGCATTGCCAAAGGATTTCAGGGGGTGGGGCTGCAGCAGACGTTGACATGGGGCATGCGCACCTGGACGGTTGTCGGCATCTTCGACGCGGGCAATACGGGGTTTGCCTCGGAAATCTGGGGTGACGTCGATCAGGTGATGCAGGCGTTCCGGCGGCCCGTTTATTCCTCGCTCATTTTCAAATTGAATCATCCGGACGCTTTTGAGGCGGCGAAGACGGCCATCGAAACGGATCCGCGGTTCACACTGGAGGCGAGACGCGAAACAAAGTATTATCGTGACCAATCGGAAATGATGGCCAAGTTTCTGCGGATCCTGGGTTTGTCCCTGACCATTATTTTTTCAATCGGCGCGATCATCGGCGCGATGATCACCATGTATTCCGCTGTTTCCAACCGCACGGCGGAAATCGGGACGCTGCGCGCCCTGGGCTTCCGCCGCCGCAATATCCTGTTGGCTTTCCTGACAGAATCGCTGCTGCTGGGCTTTATCGGCGGATTTCTGGGATTATTTTTTGCTTCGTTCATGCAGTTTATGACGATCTCCACGGTGAATTTTCAGACGTTTTCCGAACTGGCATTTAAATTTACGCTGACGCCGGGTATAATTTTAGAGTCGATGTTTTTTGCACTGGCGATGGGATTGGTCGGCGGTGTGCTTCCCGCGTTTCGGGCCTCGCGGATGAAAATTGTAGATGCTCTCCGGGCCTCCTGACAGCGCGCACAGTTCAGGGTGCAACGGGGGAAAAACCTCAATGCCTTGATTGAGGTCATCCGAAATGATATGTTTTAGCCATGAAAAAAACCATCATACAGATTTACGAGGTTCAAAAACCGAAGGAAGCACAAGCCCTGGTTGATCTGGGTGTGAATCACATCGGGAGCGTTCTGGTGGATCAGGTTCAATGGAAGAAGTCCGCCATCCGTGAAACCGTCCAGGTGATACAGCAGTCGGGAGCCAGAAGCGGACTCATTCCGCTTTTTCGGGACCCGCTTACAATTTTTCAGGCAATCGATCATTACCGTCCGGATTTTGTCCATTTTTGCGAAGTTCTTTCCCCTTTTGCGGGGGAGCATGCCACGATGGTCCGCGAATATGACGCGATGCTTTCGCTTCAACTGGATGTAAAAGACCGGTTTCCCCGGGTGGACATTATGCGCTCCCTTTCTGTGCCATCTCCCGGTTTGTCGCAGACTGACGATATTCAAAAAAACATTTTGGGTTTTGCTGATCGATTCGCCCCGTTTTCGGATTATTTTCTCATCGATACCCTGATCTGGAATCCCGGGGGGGAATCACGACAGCCGGTTCCGGGTTATGTCGGAATTACGGGAGCAGTCTGCGACTGGAACATGGCCCGGGTGGTTATCGAAGCCAGCCCAATACCGGTGATCCTTGCCGGCGGTCTTTCGGGAGAAAATGTCTTTGAGGCGGTCGTCCGTCTGAAACCGGCGGGCGTGGACAGCTGCACGAAGACCAATGCCCTGGATCGAAACGGCCGCCCCGTCCGTTTTAAAAAAGACATGAAAAAAGTAAGTCGGTTTATAGAAGAAGTCCGCCGCGCCGACCGGTTTGTTCAAGGAGAAAGTTTTGCCGAAAAATGCGTCGATGCAAAGAGAATATGAAACCCTCAAGGCAATGATCCATTTATACTGTCGTGAGGTTCATCAAAATAATGAATCCGGGTTGTGCTTTTCATGCAAGGAACTGCTGACCTATGCAAATTCACGATTGGAAAAATGCCCTTATTCAGAAGACAAACCCACGTGTGATCAATGTCCTGTTCATTGCTATAAGCCTGACCGGCGCAAGCAGATTCAGGAAGTGATGCGCTATGCCGGACCGCGAATGATCCGTTCCCATCCGGTGATGGCTGTCCGTCATCTGATGAAAAAATTGAAAAAGCCGAAGGTCTGAAAACATGAAAGCAGCCATTATCGGGACCGGGCCGGGTGGTCTTTACGCGGCGTTGGCGGCGTCAAAACACAATATTCAGATTGATCTTTTTGAAAAGAGAAGTGTCGGAGAGGGCATTGTCTGCGGCGAATGCATTTTTGATTCTCTGGGCATTATGACAAAGCCGGGAAGGGGATTGATGCATCCTGTTGATGAAGTGATTTTTCAAGGGCATGGCTGCTACACTTTTCCACTGGGTCGGCATCGAAAATTATGGATGCTGGACAGACGAACCTGGCAGCAGAATCTGGCCGCTTGTGCCGTTAGCCGTGGTGTCAATCTCCATGAGCATACAAAGGTGACCCCTGAGCGTTTACAGCAGATGACAAAAGAGTATGACTGGATTATTGATGCGAGCGGTGCTCCCTCGGTAACGTCGCGGCTGAACCATTTTTCAGACGATTATTTCAAGGAGTACCTGCTTGCGCATCAGGTGGTGCTCGCCGGTGATTTCAGTGCGCTGTGGCCGCGCATCAAGATTGCTTTTCTGCCGGATATGCCTGCTGATTATCAGCCGGCCTATGCCTGGATTTTTCCCAAAGATGAGAACCTGGCCAATGTGGGTGTGGTCTGTACGGTGCAGGGAACCCTGAGGAAAGACAAACTGGACTTGAAAAAATTGCTGCTTCAGACGATCAATAAAGAAGGTCTGGACGGGGCGCAAGTGCTGGAAAGGGGAAGCGGCATGGCTGTAGCCGGAATGCTGCCGCGGCTTGTTTATGATAATATTATCCTGGCAGGGGATGCCGCGGGCCTGACATCACCCCTGCACGGAGGTGGGATCGATATGGCCTGTCTGAGCGGAGTTCTTGCGGCAGGCGCAGTTATCAACGGTGGCCGCGCAGTTGCTGCCTACAGTCAAACGCTGAAACATTACACGCAGGAGAAACTCGCTCTGGAGAAAGTTACCATCCAAAAAATGAAGACCCTGAATTTTGAGCAGTTCGATGTCCTGCTGCGAGGGATAACCTCCAGGAGCTGGTATGTCCGCGGCAGAACCGCTCTTCAGCATCTGGACATGTTTTATGCCACCCTGAAATGGTTTGGCACCAAGAAGAGTATACCGGACTGGCCGGTTTGATATGGATAGTACGGCAGACAACCGTAAAAATCCGGCAGTGATCTGAATTTTCCGGATGAAACACCGGTGAGTGCTTGCCGATCGGATGCCTGATGTGCTATGGGTTAACACATAACAGCGTGTTGCCCAAATACCCTTTTCGCTCGCCTAAAAGCGTTTTGAATAAATCTAAAGCTTGCGAAAGGTAATGACAAAACTCGCTTGCGGCTCAAACAGTTGTCATTACTGATCTTTCGCTGCGCTTTGATTTATAAGACAAAACGCTTTCAATGGCCGCTCAAAGGGATATCGTTTGGGCAACAGGCCGATAAGAGAATCATCACTTGGGGAGGATATAAACATGATTACAGTCGTGGCAAAAATTCCGGTTAAAGAAGGAAAGATGGAGGAGGCTCTGGCGGCTTTCGGGGAATTGATTGACAAGGTGGCCACAGAAGAGGGCACGGTGC